>CAZTNT010000033.1:0-4764 GCA_964614965.1 uncultured Lachnospiraceae bacterium
TCTTATAAGCTTTAAAACATCTATTTTTAAGCCGTTTGATAAAAATTTATAAAATTTTTTTATTTTTTGTTCAAAATTTAATAAAAATATTAAAAAACGCCAATTATTTTTAATTTTTGGCGCATTTTGTAAATTTTTAAATTAATTTTTCAACATTTTTAACAGTGACAAGTTTCATTGTTTTTACAATTTCAAGATTGTTAGCATCTATATAATAGAAGTAAGTCCCATCAATTCTTTCAGTGATAAATTCAAAAGTTGCAACTTCTTTGCCACTATCTAATCTAATAATTGCTTTGCTAGTTTTTAAAACATTATAATCAAATCCAAGCAACTTCTCTGCTTCTTCAATTGTTGAATTAAATTCAACGTTTCTTTGCACATGATTAAGAGCGTAATTCACCGCTTCAAAACCAATGATTTCTTGCGAAGTTAAATCAACTTTAACTTTCACAAGATCGGGATACATAATCACATCGTTTTCCACAGGAGCAAGGTTCACATATGCAACATTTTCGTTTACTTCAAGCCAAACACTTTCCATACTCTCAAAACCAATGTTGTTTGCAAAGTTTTTTGCAAGTTCAATAGATTGTTCTCTACTCATAATAGGATCGCCACCTTCGGCATATCCTGAAACCGTTATTAACAGTGAACCCCTTTTGCTGACTTGAACATTGAAATCTTTTCCATCAATTTCAATCGAGTAATTATATGTCGCAATGTCTCCATCTGTTTCATTTTCAAAATTAATTTCAACATCTCTATTTTTATAAACTGTGTTTTTTAAATAATCATAGGCATCTTCTTGACTAACTTCTTGATTTGGAAGTCCCTTAACTTGACTCGTTTCAAGAGCTGATGAGAATGGTCCATCAAAAATCATTGCAGGATATTCAATGCTGGCATTTGTTAAATCTCCCATGCCCACTGAAAGTTCATTCATTCCAGTGTTATCAAAAATGCTTGCGTCAACAAAATTAAAACCAGTGTCATACATTCCGTAATTTTGGTTGTTAAAATTTTCTTTAATTTTTCCAACCACTATTGAGATTTTATCAAACACTAATTCTTCTTCAGTCGTGATGTTTCCACCTTCATTTAATTTCCTTGAATATGCCTCACATAAACCATTCACTTGATTAAAAAATTTTGTTGCAGACACAACATTTTCCTCATCAATAGGTAAAACACTAAGTCCAGCTAAAATATAATTACAATCCACCATCATATCTTGCATTGTGCTTGTTTTTGCCTTTGCTGTTGAAAGCGTTGAATATTTTGCTAAATCAACTGAAAGATTATTCACATTATCAACCATGGAATAATAGCTTGACGTATAAACACCTTCCAAAACATTAGCATTTTGCTTGCTTGAAGAATAAACTTGATAATATGCAATTAATGTGCATGTTAAAATTATCAACAAACTAACAATCGCAACAATTAACCACGGCAAAGCTTTTTGAGCAGTGCTTTTGTTTTTTGTTTTTTTATCTTGATTGACTTTCGAAACACTATCTTGTTGTTCTTTTTCGTAATCTACACTAGTTATATTGCCTTTATTTGACATATTTCACTCCTTTACAAAATTTAATATTATTCGGCTTATTCTCACGTACAAGCAGAACACAATAATTCAATTCTCTTTTAAATAAATACCACTTGCTCCAAAGGCGAGATTTGATTGCGTTTTACGACTTTGCGTAGCACTTAAGTAAAACACAACAAAACGAGACTCCTTACACCGCAAAAACATGCTTGCCAATTTGAGTTACTTTTTTCGTTGTCCAAATCCACTTGCTTGTTGCGGTTTCAGGATTATAGTAATAAACACATCCGTAGGTAGGATCCCAGCCATTAAGCGCATCGTCAGCAGCTTGATAAGCTTTTTGATTTGGCTCTAAATTTATCTGCCCATCATTAACCGCTGTGAATGCCCATGGTTGATAAATCACTCCTGCAATAGTGTTCGGAAATCTACTATCATCAACCCTATTTAACACAACCGCACCAATTGCAACTTGTCCAGTGTAACTTTCACCACGTGCCTCTGCATAAATAACTTTTGCAAGCAGATATCTATCATTACTGTTATAATTTGAACTACTTGAACCCGAACTAACACTAATCCCCATTTTTGCTGCTGTTAATGGACCAACAATTCCATCTTGTGTTAACCCATATTTTTTTTGAAACTTTTTAACTGCTGCAATTGTTTTTGGACCATTAATTCCGTCTACTGCACCAGTGTAATACCCCCACTTTTTTAATCTTTTTTGCACTTCAGTTGTATTCGCAACAGCTGCATCAACAACGTCCATATTTGAGATTGTGCTAATCACCTCATTTTCATATGATGGTAAATTTTGAACCTGCCCAACTGATGCAATAATTGAAAAAACACCACCTAGCAAAACAATAAAACAAATTAACATTTTCTTCATAAATCCACCTCGTTTTATCATGAATTTATCAGGTTTTAAGATTAAAACATCTTTTTAAACCATTCATAAATTGCTGATTTGTATTTAATTTGGATTTCATTTTCATTTTTATTCACAAAACACAAAGGTGGATACATAACGCACCACCAGTTATCACCTTTTGCCTCTCCCAATTCAACAATCACAGCATCGTAAAATCCTGATTCAAGAGTTGTGTTTGCATATGTTCTTGTTGGAAAATATTCATTATCAATTTTAATGTTAACAGAATAGTTAAAACCATTATTCTTAAGTTCATTCAAACACTTGCTTTTCAATATGTTTGAATAAGATTTAACAACCTCTATTGCCTTTGTTTTGCTTTCTACATTGCATAGATGCGGAGTCAAAAATTCAACCATAATATCTTTAATTTTATACTTAACATTTTGATCAATCTCATTATTACTATTTGCTCTTATATGTAATCTTAAATAATCAGTTTTAATTTCTTTTTGCGGAATGCATAATGCTCCTATAATTAAAACAAAAATTAAACCAAAAATAAATATTAATTTTTTCATATTTCAATAATTGTCTAAAAATATTAAAAAAAACGCAATAATAACGCGTTTTTTATATTTTATTAATATTTTTAATAATTAATTTTGATTCTGAGGTCTTCCCTGTGAGTTGAACAAAGCTTGCCATGTGTTTCTTCCAACAATTCCATCCACACCAAGACCATTCTCACTCTGGAATGCACGCACGGCACGTTCGGTTTCTGGTCCAAAATCGCCATCCAAATTTGTGATTGGATAAAGATATGAGAGCAACAATCTTTGCAAAAACATAACTGCGGCACTCTCGCTTCCACGTCTTAAAACTTCAGCTGATGGATTTAAATTTAAAAGTTTATTCCAAGTGTTTCTTCCAACAATTCCATCAGCAGTTAAATTGTTTGCTCGCTGAAATTCTTGAACAGCTCTTTGCGTTCCACCTCCAAACACACCATCTACTGAAAGATTTGCGCCATAATAATTTAGAAGATATTGTAAAATTCTAACAAAATTTCCGCGTGAACCAATCCTTACTGTTGAATAATTACTTAATTCCCTTGTCACATAAGGAACACCTAAAAACTCACAAACTGCCTGGCACGTGCTTTCACCAACAGTAACAACATAATTTGGATTTAACATTAATTTTGCATCTGTCCAGTTAGTCATAAATCCAGCTTCAACTAAGGTTGATGGCGCACGAACATTTGAAAGCACTCCAACTGACAGCTGTCCAACAAATCTTCCAGGAACATTTGTGTTTTCAACCAATTTTTCAAACACCAAATCGCTAAGTCTTCTACTTTCACTTGCAAATGAATTAAAAGGACTATAATATACTTCAATTCCTCGAGATGAATTAAATGTTGTTCCTTCTCCTGACGCATTATAAGCAAAGGTAACCAACAAACTTAGACCCGCACGGTTGGACCTCACCACACGTGTTGACACACTCACATCTTGAATTTCTGGATGAACGTCATAAACGTTAAAACCACATCTTAAGCACGCCAAAATAAACATCAATTTTGCTTCTTTATTAAATTCATTTTCATAAAAACTTCTACCAATATAATTAATAACTGGAGTTCTTTTGCCCACTGTTGGCGGGTTTAACCCATGCTCATCATTTGCTCCAATTAAAAAATCGTTTGCAACTGCCATAAAAACACCTCAAATATCTTTATGAAATCGCAAACAATTATGTTAATTTTATAGTTCTATTCTTGTGTAAAGGGTTGTAAAATCTTTAATTTCACATTCTTTAAGTTCTTGAAGTTCATACCCTGATATTGTAGCATTTAACCATTTTAAAACCCTATCACTACCATTAGGAATAAACGGATTTAATAAAATTGCAATATTAAAAATCAATGTCAAAAACTGATAACACAATTCCTCACACTTTGTTTCATCTTCTTTAAACACATTCCATGGTGCCAAGTCATTGAAAAGTTTATTTGAAAAATCAATCAATTCACACACACTCCTTAAAGAGTTTGAAATTTTTCCCACTTCAATATTTGCTTTTACTTGTAAAAATACATCTTCTATTTTTGCTTTAATCTCATTTTCAATTTCAAATTTTCGTATTTTCCCATTAAATTTATTTCTCACAAAAGACAATGTTCTGTTAACAAAGTTTCCCCAATTGTTAATCAATTCTCCATTAACAACATTAACAAAATCAGTAAGCCTAAAATCCAAATCTTTTCTATCGCTTATATTTTTTGCGAAATAAAATCTTAAAAAATCAACATCATACTTTTCAAGTAAAT
>CAZTNT010000033.1:4774-10640 GCA_964614965.1 uncultured Lachnospiraceae bacterium
CAATTTTAATTTTACCTTGTAATTCTTCAAAACTTTGCTTTTTGAAATCTTTTGCCCTTCAATTGTAACATATTCATAAGCAAAAATTTCGTCCGGCAGGTGATATTTTTCTTTGTTTGCGATAAGCAATGCTGGAAAAATAATTGTGTGAAATGGAATATTATCTTTTGCGTGCACGTAAATGTGCTTGCTGTTATCGTTTCTAAACCACTCGTTGAAATTTAAATTATTTTTTTCACAAAATTCCTTACAGGCCGAAATATAACCCAAAACATTTTCACCCCAGTTGTATATAACTTTATCTTTAAGATTTTCAACAGGAACTGGAACGCCCCAGTCTAAATCTCTTGAAATTGCGCGATCAATTAGTCCTTCGTTGAAATATCTTTCTGTTAAATTAATTGCATTAATAGACCAAGTTGATTTTTTTACCTCATAAAATTCCTTTAATCTATCTTCTAACCGTGAAAGGCTTAAATAATATTGAAAATTATTTTTTAAATATGGCGTCGCCGAACAAATTCCACATTTCGGATTAATCAATTCTTCTGGCTCCAAAATCTTCCCACATTTGTCGCAAGAATCCCCTTTTGTGTGATTATAACAATCGGGACATAATCCCACAACATATCTATCCGGCAAAAATCTTTTACAACTATCACAGTAAAGTCGTTTTTCTTCTTTTGTGAAAACATATTTTCCAGAATATAATTCTTTGTGAAAATCCCTAGCAAAATTAATGTGATGCTCGCAATTTGTTTTTGTGTAATTATCAAACGAAAATTGAAGACGTTTAAAAACATCAACAAATTTTGAATGATAAAAATCAGCAATTTCGTTTGGTGTTTTACCTTCTTGTTGTGCCTTGATTGAAATTGGAGTTCCAAAACAATCGCTTCCACTTACAAAGCACACCTTATTTCCTCTTAATCTATAATATCTTGCCAAAATATCCGCAGGCAAAGACGATCCTAAGTGACCTATATGCAATTCGCCATTAGCATATGGCCACGACAATCCTATAAAAATATTTTTATTCATAATTTTTCTCCTTTAAATTTTATTTGTTTTTAATTATCATAAATATGCTTAAAATACATTCGCATTAGTTGATTATTGTTATATTGTAAAATCATATTACCTCCCACAGCTCGTCTAAGTTGACGTTTTCATACTTTCAAAATTAATAAAAAAGAAAAAAGAGCATCGATACTTGATGCTCTTCTTAATCTATTAAAACCTTCTAAAATTAATTTTGCGCAACAAACATCTATGTTATATTAAACTAACATAGTGCTCATCATATTAAAAATGTTTGCAAAACTAATTGTCATTATTTCTCCTTGTTTGCTTCATTATATTCCAATATCCTTAAAAAGTCAATAGTTTTTAATTTTTTTCGTCTAAATAAGTTGCTTCCAAGTCTGACACATGGAACAAAACAGCCATTGGAAAACGTGAAAATGCTTCACTCATATCCGTTGTTGCTTGAGTTCGTGGATCAAAACCACCCATGTGCCAGTTGATTGCCATTGCTTCTTCACGAGTTAAACGCATAAATCCGCTCACAATGTAAACCGACTTTTCGCCATGACCATATGGAAGAGTGTTGTTGTATGCATAATATGGCACTTGAATCCATTGACCATCAACTTTTTGATTGCGATAATCAACAGTATATGTGTTCACCTTGCAAACATCATGAAGAAGAGCAATTATTGCAATGCTTTCATCACTAATTGTATCTGCATAATTTTCACCATACTCTTGCACAACTTTGTTTTTGAATCTTTTGTATGTGTTCAAAGAGTGATAACAAAGCCCACCCTCAAAAGAAGAATGACGTCTTCCACTTGCAGGTGCTGTAAAGAAATCACTATGGTTTTGTAAATAATCTAAAAGCGCGTCGGCACCTTCTCTTGTTATATACTTCTTAAACAATTCTATATATTCATTTTTTACTTCTTCAACACTTTTTTCCATAATTAATCCTTATTGTAAAACTTTGATTTCTTTTCCGTCTTTAAAATCTTTCAAACTAGTAACTAAATTTGCAACCTCACCAATTTTGTCATAAAAGTTTTTCATATTCTTAGGACGCTTAAACAATGAAACGTTATAATTTTTCATCAATTCTTCTTTCACTTTGAAAACTTCAACAATGTTATCTGTTTCGTCATATAAAAGAGCTAAATTTGACTTGCTATCGAAAGTTATTCCACGTTCACGAATAAGCATTGTAACTGGTTCAAAACCAAAGCCAAAACCAACAGCAGGAACATTAACTCCAACCATTTTTTCAACCATTTTATCATAACGGCCACCACCACCAATTGCACCAGAGAAGCCTTCAGTGTAGAATTCAAACACTGGACCAGTATAATAACCTTGACCACGAACAATTGAAATATCAAAGCGGATGTTAAATTTGTTTCCAGTTATTGTGTTCAAATTATTGATTAAATAATTCATATCATCAACAATATTTTGTTCAACACCATATTTAACCACTGCATCTATACCGTTTTCAGCGACATCATTGATTTCTTCAACAAGTTTGTTGATTTTTTCAGTGTTAAATCCTTTTTCAATAAGTTCCATAACAACGCCTGTTACAGCAATCTTATCAAGTTTATCAAGTGTTACACAAATTGTGTTTACTTCTTCTGGGTTAAATCCTGCAAACAAAACCAATTGACTTAAAATTTGACGATTGTTAATTTTTAATGTTAAATCATGAAATCCTAATGAACTATATGTTTCAATTAATGTTTTTAATAATTCAAGCTCAGCGTTAATTGTTGGATCCCCAAAAACATCAATATCACATTGAATAAACTGTCTGTCTCTTCCGCGTTGGGGTCTTTCAGCTCTAAACGAATAGTCGATTTGAATTGACTTAAATGGTGTTGGAAGTTTTTCGCGATTGTTAGCATAGAATCTTGCAAGAGGAACGGTTAAATCATATCTAAGGCCTTCTTCTGTTATGTCTGCTTCGCATAAGTTTTCCTTTGTTAAATCTAACTTATCGCCACGTTTAACAGTTTTGAACATAAGCTTTAAGTTATCTCCACCATCGCTCATGTTGAGAAGTTCCAAATTTTCCAAAATTGGTGTGGTGATTAAATTGTAACCATTGTTTTGATAACAACTTAAAATCTTTTGACGCACAATCTCCCTTACTTTTGCTTCTTTTGGCATATAATCATTAGTTCCACGAATTGGACTGAAGTTTTTCATTTTATGACTCCTTTCTTTTTGTATTTAATTATATTGCAAAAAATAATAAAAGTCAAGACAAATTACAAACAAGCCAGCCAACAAAAAACATGGCAATAACCATGTTTTAATCATTTGAAATTTTAACTTCACCACAAAGAATATCGTTATATGAATAAGTGAAAATTGAACCTAAGTCAAGCGGGAAAGATTTCACCGTGAAAACACTTGCATAAACATCTTCAATTCTTGCCCTATAACTGCTAACTTTTCTTCTTCCGCGATTTATGTGAAGATTCACATCTTTCCCTTTAAGTTCCAAAATCTTTTTCTTTATATTTTCAACTGTGTTTGGCATTTTTTTCAATTCAACTTCCTCCATAGTTGCATGTGTTAGACACAATCCACCTGAAACTATTTTTGGCTTTTAAATAAATTTTAAACCAAACTGACAAATCTTTACAAAAAAACGGGATCAAGTCCCGTTAATTTAAATATCATCATCGTCATCGTCTATTGTTTCATCATCGTCGTCGTCATCATCAATTTCATCAAGGTCAAAATCATCATCTTCTTCGTCTTCTTCATCATCCTCATCATCGAGATCTTTTTCTAAATCCTCTCCGAAATCAAATTCATCAACGATTCCTGTTGTATCTTCATCATCGTCATCATATGAAGTGTCTTCATCATCTTCTTCATCGTCGTCATTATCGTCATCATCGATGTACTTATGCCAATCAGAGATTTCTCTATCTTCAGCTTCTTCGCTAGGATTAATTCCCAACTCTTGGCGACAACTTTCACAAACTTCTTCATCGCTTTGAACAAAATTAATTTTACAGATTGGACACAATTCTAAATCCCCAATATCATCTTCACTTGCTTCAATTAATTTCATTTCTTTTTTGCAGACATTACAGTACTGATCTGCCTTTTTAATGTAGTTCAACTCACAACGTGGACATAAAATCCACACAGGTTTAGTAGACTTTGCCATATAATGCTTTCCTCCATTTAACTTATTACATTATAATGAGTCTAAAATATTTTGTCTACTATTTTTTGAATTTTATCAAAAAAATATAGATTTAATATTTTATTCGTCATTGCCTTACAAACAAAAGTTTGTTTGTAAGATAGTGAGAACAAATTCTTTTGTCTACTAAATTTTGAAATTTCTTTTAAAATTTTGAAGATAAAGGAAATTCAATGATCTTTACTGTGCAAACAAATAGCAAGTCTAAAGTATTCTGTCTACTATTTTTTTATTTTATGGAAATTATTATGCACCTTCAATAAGCATTTTGTCTGCAACTAACGCAATAAACTCACCATTAGTAGGTTTTTCATTGGAAGAATAAACTTTAATTCCAAATAAATTATTGATATTTTCAATTTTACCCCTATTCCAAGCAACTTCAATTGCGTGACGAATTGCACGTTCGACTTTTGAAGCACTAGTGTCATATTTCTCGGCGATAGTAGGATATAGTTTCTTTGTGATAGAATTGATTATTTCTGGATTTGCTATTGCAAGTTTGATTGCCTCACGCAAAAACTGATATCCTTTAATGTGTGCTGGAATTCCAACAGTTATGAAAATATTTGTTATTTTTTCTTCAATCTGATTGTTTGCTTTTGCATTAAAAAATGTTCCAGCTTGAGTTGTTGGTGGATTTAGCAAATCTTCTACTCTTTCTTTTAATGTGTTTGTGTCAAACGGTTTAATGCAATAATATTTTGCACCTAAGCTGATTGCCTTATTAATAAAACCATCCATAGAAAGAGAAGATTGAATCACAACTTTCGCGTTTGTTTTTATTTGTTCCAAAACTTTAAAGCCATCGCATTGTTGCAAAACAATGTCCATAATCACAACATCAGGATTGTTGTTATTGATTAAATTGATAAGTTCTTCTCCATCACTTGTTGTTGCTAATATTTCATATTTATCATTAGTAAAATAAGATGTCATTTCATTTATTACATTTTTATCTTCATCTGCTAGTATTAATTTTATTTTTTGCATTTTCTTATTTCCCCTTTTTGAATTTTTTGTATTTTCGAAAACAATTCTATGATAACAAAAAGGATTGTTTTTAACCTAAAAAAATTATTAAAGAAATTGCTTATTTTTAAGTTTTTTAAGCATTGTGTTAACAATTTTGTCGAAATCTAATTGCAATTAAAGTAAAATAGGACAATATTTTAAAATATTATCATTTTTATTCGATTAAATTTATTAATTAAAGCGAATTTTGAACTTAACAAAATTAGTGCATAGAATCAATAAAATTACATTTTAATGCCAATTTGTAACTTGTTTTTTAATCCTTGCATATTCCGAAAAGTTTACAAATATATTATAAAGACAGGAGGAATATATGGAAGAAAACATAAAAGTGAGTCACATAAAAAACATGAACAAGTTTAACTTTAATTCAACTTTAAATATATCAATCGACGCAAATGCAAGCATTAAATCAATAGTTGACGTTGATTCTTACACCTTTGATCATAAAGTTGAATGTGTTAATGGAAAAGCAATAATAAGTGGAAAAATCGGAGTAAAAGTTTTATATTTAGATAATGACAATATGACGAACAACATATCGGACACAACAACATTTAGCGAAACAATTCA
>CAZTNT010000034.1:0-10257 GCA_964614965.1 uncultured Lachnospiraceae bacterium
CGTTTCTCGCAACTCTTGTTTGAAGAACGCAATCGAACATATCAATTCCACGTTCAACTGCTTCAAAAATGTAGTCCGGTGTTCCAACACCCATTAAATATCTTGGCATATTTTCAGGATATTTTCCTTTCATAACGTCAAGCATCTCGACAAATTGTTCAGGACTTTCACCAACAGATAGTCCACCTATTGCAATTCCGCATTTTGCAAACTTCTTTGTTTCTTCCAAACTTTTTAATCGTAAATCTGGATAGAAATTTCCTTGAACAATTGGGAAAAGCATTTGTTTTGGGTTCTTTTGAGCATTGTAACAACGTTCTAACCAATTTAAAGTTCTATTCATTGCTTTTTCTGCTTGTTTATGGGTAACTCCAGGCTCTGTACATTCATCAAACGCCATGATAATATCAGCACCTAAATTATTTTCAATTTCAATTGCTTTTTCTGGTGAAATAAACATTTTTTCGCCACTTAAGTGATTTCTAAATTCCACACCATCATCAGTAACTTTTCTTATTCCAGAAAGTGAAAACACTTGGAAACCACCAGAGTCAGTCAACATTGGACGATTGAAATTCATAAATTTATGCAAACCGCCAGCCTTTTTAACAAGTTCATCACCTGGGCGAATGTGAAGATGATAAGTGTTTGCCAAAATTATTTGCGCTCCTAAATCATACAAATCATCGCTTGTGAGCGATTTAACGGTTGCAAGCGTTCCAACGGGCATAAAAATTGGCGTGTAAATATCACCATGCGGTGTGTGCAACACCCCAGTTCTCACTCCACTATTTTTATCAATGTGTAATACTTCATAACTAAAATTTTCGTTCATAATTTCCTTTATTTTATATATGGAAGAATATCTTGTAAATTGGTAACGCCATCCAAAACTTTATGCCACTTTGTTGAATTTGTGTGCTCGGTTTCTTCTGGGTTAATACAAATTGTGTTACAACCACTAAGATGAGCCCATTCATCATTAAACCCGTTTCCTACGAAATATAATTCATTTGGACTTGCGTTAGTTTGTTGAAGGTATTCTTCAATAAATTTTGCTTTTCCTTCACAATCATATTTTGTGCCTTTTATATATGTTAATCTACCGTCATTGTCGAAGATAAAATCATTAGCATTAATTGAATCAAAATATTTTACATTATCGTCAAGTACTTTTTCAATTACATCAACAATGTTTCCGCTTATGATATGCAAAGAGTACCCTTTTTCTTTCAGAATTTTAAAAGTTTCAGTTGCTCCTTTAATTAATTTTATATCTTTGCTAACTTTATTAAGAGTGTTTAAATCCATTTCTTTTGCAATGTAACAAGCAAGAGTTTCGTTGCACCACTCCTGATAGGTTATATCCCCATTCAAAAACGCATCTAATTGCCTGCGATATTCAGATCCAATATGAATATCGTAACCCAATTCTGACCAAATTGATTTCCAAATATTTGGGCTTTTGTATGTCATCGTTCCATCAAAATCAAAAAATACTGCTTTCATAAATTATCCTTTTAAATAATTTCTTTTGGAAAAGATGTAATGAAGGAAAACCTTTTGTGTTCCTTTATAGAATCGAAGTAAACCGACTGAAAGAAAATAATTTTCTTACGAAAATATATTTTGTTGCTAACGCAATGAATTTTTTTGTTTACAAAAAACAATTACAAAGGTCGAGTTTACGAGATAAACATTGCATCGCCGAAAGAGAAAAATCTATATTGATTTTCAACTGCGGTTTCGTATAAATCCATTGTGTTTTCATACCCTGCAAAAGCACTAACAAGCATAATTAGTGTACTCTTTGGTAAATGAAAGTTCGTGATTAGTGCATCAATCACTTTAAACTTATATGGCGGATAGATGAAAATGTTTGTGTCACCTTCATCTTCTGTGAGTGGCATTCCTTTTTGTGCTACACTCTCAAGAGTTCTCACACTTGTTGTTCCAACTGCTATAACACGCCTATTTTCGATTTTGGCTTTATTGATTTTTTCTGCCACTTCTTTGCTTAAATGATAATGCTCTGTGTGCATGTCGTGTTTTGTTATGTCTTCTTCCTTACATGGGCGGAAAGTTCCAAGACCAACATCAAGGGTAACTTCTAATATTTCAACCCCCATATCTTGTATTTCTTTCATTAACTCTTTTGTGAAATGTAACCCAGCGGTTGGAGCTGCGGAACTTCCTTCAACTTTATTATAGACAGTTTGATAACGTTCTTTGTCTTTAAGTTTTTCATGGATATAATGCGGAAGTGGCATACTGCCCACTCTATCCAAAATATCTTCAAGCAAACCCTTGTGAATAAAACGAATAACACGATTTCCATTATCCAAAACTTCAAGCAATTCGCATTTAAGTTCTTCACTAATGGTTAAAATCATGCCGATTTTAACTCTTTTTGCCGGTTTCATCAAAACTTCAAAATCAGTTAAGTTTTTTCGTTTAAGAAGAAGAATCTCAACCACTGCGCCCGTATCTTTTGTTGCCATTAATCTTGCCGGCATAACTCGAGTGTTGTTTACAACTAAAACATCGCCTTTTCTTAAAAATAATTTAATATCTTTAAAAGTTCTATGATATGTGTCTTTGGTTTTTCTATCAAATACAAGAAGACGGCTTTCATCTCTTTTTTCAAGCGGAGTTTGAGCTATGAGTTCCTCTGGAAGATGATAATCATAGGTTGAAAGCTTTGTGTAATTAATCGCCATTTTTTTCCTCGCTTGTTTCGTCTATTCTCAAACTTTTAGGAACTGGAAGACCGAAATGTTCATAGGCTAATTTGGTTACGCATCTTCCACGATTAGTTCTCACAACAAAACCAAGTTGCAATAAATATGGCTCAACAATGTCTTCAATTGTTGAAACTTCTTCGTTGGTTGTTGCACTTAAAGTGTCTAATCCAACTGGTCCACCGCCAAACTTTTCAATCATAGCCACGAGAACTCGTTTATCAACGTAGTCAAGTCCTTTACTGTCAATATCCATTAATTCCATAGCTTTTTTTGCATCTTCAACTGTGATAATATTTTTATCTTCAACTTGAACAAAATCACGAACACGACGAAGAAGTCTATTTGCAATACGTGGTGTTCCCCTGCTTCTTCTTGCCATTTCTAGTGTGGCATCATCCGAAATTTCAACACCTAAAATCCGTGCACTTCGCTTTAAAATAAGAGAAATTTCTTCAACTGTGTATAATTCTAATCTACAAGAAATTCCAAAACGGTCTCTAAGTGGACTAGATAAATTTCCCGCCTTAGTTGTGGCTCCAATTAAAGTGAAGGGTTGAATTTTTAATCTCATACTTCTTGCGCTTGGACCTTTTCCAACAATAAAATCAAGAGCATAATCTTCCATTGCAGGATATAAAATTTCCTCAACTGATTTACTCATTCTATGAATTTCATCAATGAAAAGAACGTCATTTGTGCCAAGATTGGTTAAAATTGCTGCCAAATCTGCAGCGTTTTCAATGCTTGGACCACTTGTGATTTTAATTTGACTGCCAATTTCATTTGCAATGATATGGCTAAGTGTTGTCTTTCCAAGCCCTGGCGGACCATAAAGTAAAACATGGTCTAATGCTTCCTTACGTTTTTTTGCAGCAGAAATGAAAACTTTAAGATTAGATTTAATCTTTTCTTGCCCAACATATTCATCAAAAGACATGGGACGAAGTTTGTTTTCGACCTCAACATCACTCATATTTTTCGTACTAGATATAAATCTATCTCTCTCTTCCATGCCTTTCTCCTTAACTATTCATTTTCAATTTTCATTATGTGTGCGTTTTTTATTCTAAAATCAGTGTAGTCATTATCTTTTGGTTTTCCGTTAAAATAAAAATAAGTCATTCTTGCAACTCCACTATGAGCAACAATCAAAATATTTTTATCCTTATACTTGGATAATATGTCATCATAAAAGCTTGCAATTCTATCATAAAAATCAAGAACTTGCTCCGCGCTCTCAACAAATTTTTCGTTTGCGTTCCAACGAATTTTTGCATAATTTGGAATTGTGTCATAACACAAGCCAACCAATTCTCCATAATGCCTTTCAATCAATCTATCGTCATAAAAAGTTATTAAGTTTTTATGATATTTTAGCAATGCTTTAGCAGTTTGCCTTGTTCGTTTTAATGGCGAACAAAAACAAACATCAAATTTAACATCTTTTAAAGTCAAAGCGGTTTCTTCAACCTGCTTTTTACCTGTTTCATTTAACGGCTTATCACCTTGAATGATGTGGTTTTTGTTGTCATCTGTTTGACCATGACGAACTAAGTATATCATTAAATCTCCTTAAGCTAATTCCCCATATCGTGAAGGACTTTAGCAACGATTTGCTCTGCAGTGTCGTGCTTGTCCATAACTTCTTTTGCTTTCTTTGTGGCTTCGTTCTTAGAAAGTCCTAAACTTGTTAAAACAATAAGTGCATCTTCAAGGGCTTTGTTATTTTCAAGCATTGCATCCATAAGGTTATCATTGGGAATGATATAGTCAAATGGTTTAATTTTATCTTTAAGTTCCAAAATGATTCGCTCTGCCGTCTTCTTCCCAATACCTTTGCAGTTTGCAATAACTGATGTGTCTTCATTTATAATACTGTTAATAATTGCACTCATGCGCTCTGCAGACAAAATTCCAATTGCAGTTTTGCTTCCAACTCCGCTCACTGTGATGAGTTGTAAGAAAAGGCGTTTTTCTTCCGGACTTTCAAAGCCATATAAACTCATTTCGTCTTCACGAACGTGCAAATAAGTGTAAATCTTCACTTCTTCATCAAGATTAGGGAGATTTGCCATGCAACTATTAGTTACCATTATATTAAAACCAACACCACCGCATTCAACGGTAATGTTGTCGTAATCTTTATCTCTTAAAATTCCTTTAACAAATCCTAACATAAATTTTCCTTTAATTTTAAATTGGGGAGAACATCTTCTAAGTGTTGCCCTGCTTTTAGTTCAATGTGGCATGTTGCATTTTTATCATTTACGCAGCCATCTATCCATTCGTCCCACATTTTATCTTGATAATCAATAAAAGCATCAATATTTCCACGATTTTTCATTCTTTCAAGATATTCATGTTTTAGGTCTTTTTGTGGATAAATTTGCCAATATTCAAATCTATTTTCTATCAACCATTCGTTACAAACGTAGTCTGAAATAAGAATATAATCATATTTATCCTTAGCATCTTCTAATGCCTTGAAATAGTTTTTAGGATAATCAGGATTTATTTCTCTCTTAGTTCCTTTTATTGATTCATCTTCAATTTGTTGATGATATTTAAATAGTGTTGATTCCATATCTATGACATTCGAATATTTTCTACCCAATGTTGATTTTCCTGTTGCTGTGTAACAATATATAAATATACCCATAAACACCTCTTTTACATTGAATTGTCAATCATAATTGAGTTGGTTTGACTATGACATAGAGCAACAGCCAATGCGTCCGCTGCGTCGTCTGGTTTTGGAACAGCGTTTAGACCTAGAATATTTTTAACCATAAATTGAACTTGCTTTTTCTCTGCTCTTCCGTTTCCTGTTAATGCTTGCTTAATTTGAAGTGGTGTGTATTCAAACAATCGGTCAACATACTGTTTGCAAGCAACAATAAGCACACCTCTCGCTTCCGCCACCGGAATTGCTGTTGTTGCATTTGTGTTAAAAAACAATTCTTCGAAAGCAACTTCATCTGGTTTGAATGTTTCCATCAATTCACAAGCAGCTTGATAGATTGTATGTAGACGTTTGCTTATTGGCATATTCTTTGGTGTTGTGATAACACCATAGTCCACCACCTTGCATCCGTTGGTTTCAATCACGCCATAACCAATAATGTTATATCCTGGGTCAATGCCTAAAATTCGCATAATTACCACCTTACGCAATGCTTTGAAGTTGTGTTAAAAGTGAATTTACACTGGCATACAATTCACTAAATTTTGCATTATCACTTTCAACTTTGTTTTTCTTAACATTGTAATCTGCAATCAACAACTCAATCTTTTCCAAAATTACTTTGATGATTTTAACTTGTTGTTTATAACCTTTAATTATGCTTGCATCTGTGTTTTCGTCAACAAGAGATTTAAACTCTTTGCAAAGTTCGCTTACAGTGTGTTTATATTCACTTTTTAATCCACCACATTCTTGGAGAGCAATTCGATATTTTTTGCAACCATCGTTGAAATAGTTATTAACAAGGTTAATTTCATTGTTTAAGTTCTTAATTTTGAACTTATTTTTGTTATATAAGTCCGCTCTTTCACCTTTACTCACTTTGCTTATTGTTTGAGATAGAGTGTTTACGTCATTTTTAAGGTCAATCATTTGCTCATAATAATTGGTAAGTTCAACGCGACTTTCTTCCGCCACCAACAATGACGAATTATACAGTGAAAACAAAGCAGATAATTTACTTCTGTTATCGTTAAGTTGTCTTATGATATTAAGTAGTCTACTCTCCATCTTCTTCCTCTAAATTGTGAATTACGTCAACAACGTCATCATTATCGTCAAGTTTTTCAAGCATCTTGTTAAAACTTTCAAGTTGTTTTTCATTTAAAGTTGCATAGTTTGAAGGTATCATTTCAACACCTGAACTTAAAATTGTATATCCCGCATTTTCAAACTCTGCAACCATGTTATTTACAGCATTTGCGTTTGGCTCAGTGTAAACTGTGAACACTTCATCATCTTCACAGTCAATTGCATCAAGATTGATTGCCATTTCCATTGCTGAATCACTATCAAACTTTTCATTCTTTTCGATTACTATCACGCCCTTGTTATCAAACATGTAACTTACGCAACCAGATGTTCCCAAACTTCCGCCATATTTATCGAAAGCATATTTGATATCTGAACTTGTTCTATTGTTGTTATCAGTTAAACATTTAACAATGACCGCAACACCACCAACACCATAGCCTTCATAAGTTTGTTCAACAAAGCTAGACATGTCAACTTCGCTGTTTTTCTTGATTACACTGTTGATTCTGTCATTTGGCATATTATATTGTCTTGCCTTTGCAATTGCCATTTTAAGTTTGCTGTTAGATTCAACGTTTGCCCCACCTTCTTTAACAGCAACCATGATTTCACGACCTATTTTTGTGAAAATCTTACTTCTTTCTGCATCCGATTTTCCTTTTCTTGCTTTAATATTATTCCATTTACTATGTCCACTCATAATTATTCTCCTTTTTATTTGATGATTGCTTGCATTTCAGCAAGCGAAAAGAGATTTATTATATCGAACTTTGTTTCGATATTTTAATACTCCTTTATACTTCTCCTATTTTTTGCATAATTATACTTCCCGCAACACCAGCATTTAAACTTTCAACAATGCTAGACATTGGGATTGAAACAGTTTTGTTAGCAAGATGTCTAAATTTCTCACTAACTCCTTGGCCTTCATTGCCTATTATAACAGCAACTTTACCCTTTGGCAAATGAATTTGGTTAATGTTCTCACCGTGCATATCGGCCACCATAAATATATCTGCAATTTGTTTTTTGTTGTTTTTTATTGTTTCAAAATCAACAACATGAAGCCTTGCGTTCATGATAAGACCAGCTGAACTTCTTATCACTTTTTCACTATATGGGTCTGCGCCTTCAACTAAATAAATATCATTAAACCCAAAAGCCAAAGCTGAACGAACCAACGTTCCAACATTTCCAGGATCTTGAAGATTATCAAGAATAAGCGAATTACCAACCGATTCAATTCCATAATCTTTAACTTTACAAACACAAATTATATTTTGATTTGTTTTTGTTGTTGCTAAACTGCTTAACATTTTTTCACTCACAACTTCAATGTTTGGAAAGTTTGTTAAAGTTTTATCGCTTGTGAGTGTTTTAACAATTTCGATGTTTGAATTTAATAAATCAGCACAAAACTTGTTCCCCTCAACCATGAAAAGTTTGTTCTCTCGCCTATATTTTTTATCTTTAAGATTTTTGATATCCGCATTAGTTATATTCATAACTAAATTATAACAAAGTGCTAAAAAATAGTCAATTAAAATAATGGTGTTACATTTATCATTCTGCGCGAATAATCTCCAAATAAAGCATTGCTTCCTGATTATGGGATTCACTCCACTCCCTAGCGGTCGGTCGGAATGATATGACAGTTGATATGTGAGCAAGAAATCTCTTTTCCATAAAAAAAGATAGCATTTGCTATCTTAAAATACACTCTTCATTTCATCATCTGATATTGTTAATTCTTTTGTTGCGTAAATCTGTTTTGTGATATTTTTTGTTTTTTCAACAGAACTTTCAAACATTGTGTTCTTTCTATATCCTAAAAGTTCAAATCTTTCTTGTTCTAATTTCTTAATTTCTTCTTGCAACTTCTTTTTATTTTTTAATAATTTCCTTTCATTTATTGTGCATGAACCAATTCCTAAACCCAAACCAGCAATCATAGTTAATAAAATTGGTAACAATGCACTTGTAAAAAACGAGAGAATTACCGTAGGAACAATCCCAAAGACAAAAGTTGACACAACTCCTCGAATGATATTATTGTCATAATCAGTTTTGAAATTTTTTAATTCAGCAGTCTTATCTCTAATATCTTCTTCAATCATCATTAATTCAATTTTATTAAGTGGATCTTTTTCAACTTTTTCAATTTTTTCTGCAACCTGATTCCTCAATTCGTTATTACTTTCAACTGCTCCCTTTATTTCATCTGCAAGCTTTAACAATAATCTCTCTTGACCATCTGTTGTTTTTCCTTTTTCCAAATCAACAATGTCTTTGCTTGAAAGAGATAATTCATCACTCAAAATTCTTTCAATTATTCTTTCGTCATCTTTACTAAATTTCATATTTCTCTCCTTGCCACAATATAACACATAAACCAAATGTTGTCAAGATAAAAAATTAAAAAAAAGATAGCGTTTGCTATCTTATAAATCCAAAATGTCTTCATGATGATCTTCACGTTCTCTTACCTTGTAAATATGTTTAATAATATTCATTTTAATTTCATTTTCTTGAGTTTTTGTAACATCTACTCCATCTGAAATAATTTCAAGTCGTGCTTTTTCAAGGTCTTTTATTTGTTTTTGAATTTCCTCACATTTATTTTGACTTTTTACAGCCAATCCTATATCTATTCCTACACCGGTGAAGAATCCAACAAAAGTTAATGTTCCTAAAACCCATAGTGATGATGAGAAAATTGAAGCAAACAGAGGTAAACCCATACCCAAAATTAATGTTAACAAAGTTCCTAACACCAATTTCCACGCTGGCGTGTATCTTTTTTCATTATATTTATTTTCTAATTCTCGAATTTTATTATCAATTTTTAACAACGCACTTTTAACAATATAGTCACTCTTTTCAACAAACTCAATTTGTTCTTTCATTTCTTTTCTTAATTGTTGATTTCTATCAAGAGTTTCATTTATTTCTTGTGCTAACTTTCTAAAATTTTCTTCTTTTTCTTCAGTCAAATCAGCAATTTCAAAATTTTTAATATCTCTATCGGTTATTGAAATTTCACCACGACAAATTTTGCCAATAATTCTATCTTCGTCTTTAATTTCTTTCATAAGTTCTCCTTGACTATTTTATATCATAGAATTAATAACTTGTCAATAAAATAAAAGAAAAAACTCCTAGTAGCCAACTAGGAGTTTCATATAATTTTGTCCACTTTGTTCTAAAGTAAGCGTTGATTATTGTTCACGACTTAGCGAATGCGTTAAGTGAACAATAACTACCTTACTTCGCTAAAGCTTTTTTTGCAGTTTCAACAAGTTTTGCAAATGCATTAGAGTCAGTTGCAGCAAGGTCTGCTAAAACTTTTCTGTTAAGTTCAACTTTTGCTTTGTTCAAACCATTGATGAATTGGCTATAGCTGATTGAATTTGCTCTACAAGCAGCATTGATACGAGTGATCCACAAAGATCTCATATCACGTTTCTTTAACTTTCGACCAACGTAAGCGTATTGACCAGATTTCATAACAGCTTCACGAGCAACTCTATAGAGTTTTGATTTTGCTCCAACATAACCTTTAGCTTGTTTTAAGATTGCTCTACGTTTTTTAACACCATTCACGGCACGTTTAATTCTCATGTTTCGCCTCCTACATCATAGCCTTGATGTTTCTTTCGTATGACTTAGAAACATAAGCAGCTTTCTTTAAATTTCTTTTTCTTTTTCTTGTTTTCTTTGTTAAAATGTGGTTTT
>CAZTNT010000035.1:0-9431 GCA_964614965.1 uncultured Lachnospiraceae bacterium
CTTAATAAATTTAATTAAATAATAATTAAATTATTTGACTATAAATAAAAGTTTTTGTATAATTAACATGTAGAAAGATTAGATTGGAAACAATTTTAAACATCAAGGGGGAAATTTGCTTAATAAAATTAAGTATGTGTTGGATATCGGTTCGTCAAGTCTTAGGTTGTTGGCTCTTTCCAAATTTGCAGGCAAGCAAAGAATAATTGCAGAAGAGAGCATTTTGTATGATGGCTATATGGATGGTGAATTTTTAAGCGCTAGTGAGTTGGAACAAGATTTTAATCAACTCATTGAAGGAATGACGCAAAAAATCAAAAAACCGATTTCAGAAATAATAGTGGGCGTTCCAGCAGAGTTCTGCGTATGTGTTTGCAAGCGAATTTCTAGAAAATATGTTGGTCTTCACAAAATCACAGACAGCGATTTAAGGAATTTGTATCAAAGCAATGCAACATTTGGAGGAAGTGAAGAATATTCTGTGATATCATTTAGCCCAATGCAATGTGTTTTGGATGATGATTTTAAAACTCTTTCTCCTGTGGGGAAGAAAACAACATCACTAACACTTGATGCAAGCTATATATTAGCGAAAAATTCATTTATTAATTTAATGAAAGATAAATTTTCACATATTGGAATACATAACTTAGAATTTGTTTCTTCAACTTTAGGGCAAGCAATGGAATGTGTGCCAGAAAAAAATGATAAAAAACCAATTGCGATAGTAGATGTTGGTCACATAACAACAAGTGTTTGTGTCTACAAAGGTGAAGGTTTGGCATTGCTCACATCATTTGCGATGGGAGGAGGTCACATTTCTTCCGACCTTATGCAAGTTTTGGGATTGAATTTTAAATCCGCAGAACTAATTAAACGTAAAGTTATTTTAACAATTGAAAGCAAGAAGAATGAACATTATGAAGTTTGTTATAAAGGTAATTTAATTAAAGCGCCAATCAACATGACAAACCAAGTGGTTAAAAGCAGAATAGAAATGATTGCAAAGGTGCTTAGAGACATTTTAACAATTGATGATGTCTTTAATGGAATTGATTTATATTTAACAGGAGATGGGATTTCCAATTTTAAAGGAGTTAAAAATATCATTAAAGACGTCACAGGGTTGAACGTTTATGAGTATAAAATTCCATTTAATAATTCAAAAGACAAATTTCAAACATCAAAAATTGGTTTGGCGTCACTTGCTGAAATAATGATTTAGAGTGAAAATTAAGGAGAGTAACATGGGAAACGTAAGTAACATTTGTAATATTAAAGTAGTTGGTGTTGGTGGCGGTGGAAATAACGCAGTCAACAGAATGGTAGCATCAGGAATAACTGGTGCATATTTCGTTGCTGTAAACACCGACATGCAAGATTTAATCGCATCAAATGCAGATGAAGTGATTCAAATTGGTAAGGAACTCACAAAAGGTCTTGGTGCTGGTTCAAATCCAGATGTTGGTAAAGCTGCAGCAGAAGAAAGCATTGATGATTTAAGACGTATGCTTCAAGGAACAAATTTGTTGTTTATCACAACAGGGCTTGGTGGCGGAACTGGTAATGGCGCAGCACCTGTTATTGCACGTTTAGCCAGAGAAATGGGAATTTTAACCATTGGTGTTGTAACAAAACCATTTAAATTTGAAGGTCCAAAAAGAGCAGCAAATGCAGAGCGTGGCATTGAGGAAATGAGAAAGTATGTTGACTCTCTTGTTATCATTCCAAACGAAAAACTTTACACAATCTTTAACAAAGAAGTATCTTTGGCGGATGCGTTTAGATATGCAGATGATGTTCTTCATCAAGCAATTCAAGGTGTTAGTGAAGTGATTTCAGTAACAGGTCTTATCAACCTAGACTTTGCCGACGTTGCAACAATCATGAGAGATAAGGGTATTGCTCACATGGGCATTGGTAAGGGTAGAGGTGCAAACAAAACAATTGAGGCAGTTCGTCAGGCAGTTACAAGTCAATTGCTTGAAACCAGTATCGAAGGTGCAACAGGCATTTTGATTAACATTTCAGGCGGAAGAGATTTAACTCTCAGTGAAGTTTACGAAGCTGTTGATTTAGTTCGTGATGTTGCGCACGCTGATTGTAATGTTATTTTCGGTGCAAACGTAAATAACGATGTGAGTGGAGAAACTGAAGTTACAGTTATTGCAACTGGTTTTGAACATAAGGACGAAACTAAAGAACAAGTCCCAGAGTTTAAAGATAACAGTGCGGACTTCAAACCTTTCACTGAACCAATTAAGCCTGTGGAAGAAATTCAAGCAACAGAGGAAGAAAAAACGGAAACTAAGCAAGAAGTATCAGAACCAGAACATAAAGATGAAGTTGAAGATATTTCAATTGCAAGCAAAAAACCAATCATCGACGATGATGACATTCCACCTTTCCTTAGAAAATTAAGACGTTAATATAAAAATGGTGTAATGTACTCGAACCTGATTCGAGTCAATCTACATTCTTAAGAAAATTACATAGATAGATTTTGGAGTTTGCAGGATATTCTAAACTAGGTTTAAACTTAAAAGAGCAGTTTTGCTCTTTTTTCTTGACAATCTGAAGTTTTGTGTTATAATGCAAACAATAGGAGATGTTTATGTTCAAAAAAATTAAAACAAAATTCTATAATAAGAGAATGCTTAAAGATTTAATGTATGTTGAGTTTGATAATTTTGTAATTCAAGGGAAATTACCTTATCCAATTTTCTTTGAGAAAATGAAAGATGGCACAATTCAAAAACCATTTGTTCCAGAATCTGAAGAGGTTTTTAAATTGTGTATCGAAAAGATAAGTGACTCTTTCTTTAAAAGAGTTGAATTGGAAGATTTTAAACTTAGAGTTAAAAAATATTGTGATTTCTTTCATTTTAAGGAATCGACTTTTGATGCTTGTATAAGCATTTATAAAGAAAAAACAAATTCAATTACTTCTAAGAATGGAACAGACCTCACTTAATAAAGGAAAACATAGGAGAAATGTTATGAGTAGAAAAATCACAGAAAAAGCATTTGATAATTTAATGAAAACAACAATTGAAGAATTAGATTTGTCAGTTCGTGTATTTAACTGTTTAAAACGTGCTGGTAGAAATTGTGTTGAAGATATGGTCAAAATGACAGAGAATGATGTGAGGGAATTGAAATATATACGAGAATTAGACGTTAAAAAAATAATTGAAACAATTCGTTCACTAGGTCTAGATATTTGTCCAGATGAGATTGGAGAAGAAGAGTGGATTGAAGAATTAAAAGAAAAATTAGTAAGAAAAGAGATTGAAACTAAAGAACAAAAATCTAATAACAATAAAAATAGCATGAGAATTATAGCGAAATTACTTGAAATTTGGAATGATGATATTGAAAAAGAAGTTCAAGAGTTAATAGATAGAAATATTTAGTAAAAAACCACCAAGTAATGGTGGTTTTTCATTGTATATAAACAAAAAATCCGCCAACCAAGTTGGCGGGTTTTATTTATATAAACAATAAAATCGGTTGTTACAATTTCATTGGTAGATAATAAATCACTGGTACAATTTTTGCATTAGTCGCTCAAAAAGGGCAACTGCAAAATACATTAGGGATGCGAGCACGCAGAGGATAACAGTTGCGGTCATAACAAGGTTTAGGTTAAACACTTGCCCGCCATAGATTAGAAGATATCCAAGACCAGCTCGACTCACCAAATATTCGCCCATAATTGCGCCAATCCAGCTTAAGCCAACGTTTACTTTGAGTGTGGTCACAATGTCTTTAAGTGAATTAGGTAAAATAAGTTTGAAGAATATTTGAATTTTATTTGCACCTAGTGATTGGGCGAGGGATATAAGTTGTTTATCACAACTTGTGAAAGAGTTTAGAATATTCATGATTGTAACAATAATCACAATCAAAATACACATGAATATAATCGCTTTTTCTCCAGCTCCAAACCATACTATAATAATAGGACCTAGGGCGATTTTTGGTAGCGAGTTCAGAACCACCAAGTAGGGTTCTAGAACGCGTCTAAGGAAGTCACTATACCACAGAATGAACGCCACCAAGAAGCCCACCAAAGTTGCAACAGAAAAGCCAATTAAGGTTTCATTTAGAGTTATTCTTGCGTGATAAAACAGTTCACCGCTAGAGTGTAATTCGCCAATAGTTTTTATTATTTTTGACGGGCTTGAAAAGAAGAAAGAACTTATAATTTCATATTTGCTAAGTAGTTCCCAGCCGAGAACAAAAGCAACTAAAATTGAAATTTGAGTGAGAATAATTAGCACTTTTTTTGTTGTGTGTTTTTTCAAGTAATCAGTGTGTGCTTTGCTATATTTTATTTTGGTTTTCATGTTGAATTTCCTGCCAAATTTTATCAAATAGTATTTTACATTCATCTGTTTGTCTGCGTTCAAAAGGTGTTAGTTTTTTATCGAACTTAGGGGAGTGGATTGCTTTAATTGTCCCTGGTCTTGAAGATAATACAATAATTCTATCGCTCATTGTTATTGCTTCCATAAGGTCGTGAGTGACAAGAATTGCAGTCTTTTTTTCTTTTTTGATTATGTCAAACACATCGTCGCAAAGTTGGAGTCGAGTTTGATAATCAAGTGCACTAAAAGGTTCATCTAAGAGTAAAAGTTCAGGTTTTAATGCTAAAGTTCGAATTAACGCAACACGTTGCCTCATTCCGCCAGATAGTTCGCTAGGATGCTTTTTTAAAAACTCACCAAGACCATATTTGTTTGCCAAATTAATTGCATATTCCTTTCTGTCTTTTGTTTTTTTTCGTTTTAACTCTAAGCCAAAATAAATGTTGTTTTCAATGTTTCTCCAAGGAAGAAGATTATCTCGTTGAAACATATATGCTGAAATGTCATCTTTTGGATTAGGGGTTTTATTTAAAACTTTCACTTCGCCAGTTGTTGGCTTAATTAGTCCTGAAATCAACGATAAAATAGTGGTTTTTCCGCATCCGGATGGTCCAACAATTGAAATGAATTCTTGTTCCTTGATTTTTAAATTAACATTGATTAGGGCAGTGGTTTCATGCTTGATGCTTTGATAAATTAAACTTAAATTGTTGATTTCAACAATCTCATTCATCTTAAGCAACTTTTACTGCGAAAGAATTGTTTACAGCATCATTCCAATCAACTCTGTTTGTTAATTCTCCAGCATTGTCAATAATGTTAAGCATGTTGTTCCAAGAACTTTCTTTCAATTCGAAACTGCTTGCATATGCGCCAATTCTGATATAATTTTTCACAGATGCCAAAATCAATGCATCACTTGTTGTGTTAAAAGATGGTTTTAATGCTGACAAGATTTGAGTGTCTGTTGCATTAATTAGATAGTTATAACCTCTCTTTAATGCACGCATAAATTTGTCAATTTTACCATCATTATCTTTTAAATAACTGTCGGTTGCAACAAAGCAAGTGTAAGGAACATCTTTCACTTCATCGCCAAGTGCTGCCACGATATAGCCTGTTTCGTCCAATTCACATTGGCTAGCAGATGGGTCAAACATGGTGCAGTAATCACCAGTTCCAGCAACAAAGGATGAAGTTGTTAAGTTGAACGCAATGGTTGTGTCTAGCTTAACGTCAACATTATCATCTAGTTCAGCTCCAGTGGTAAGTCCATGAATTTCTTCTAAAATGTATTGCAATGTCATTGCTGGCATACCACCTTTTCTTCCAGCGATAATATGTGTTCCAGCAAGACTATTCCAGTCGAACGAGCCATCAACAGCGTTTCTTCCAACAAGGAAAGAGCCGTCGCAAGCTGTTAATTGAGCAAAAATTTTAGGAGCATTTTGCATTCCGTTATTTCTAACATAAACGCAACTTTCTGGTCCCATCAAACCAACATCTGCACTTTTAGAAATCAGAGCAGACATAACAGTGTCGCTTCCTCCAGCATTTGTAAGTTCAATTTCCAACCCTTCATCTTCAAAATAGCCATTGTTTTGAGCCACATAAAGTGGAGCATAGAAAAGCGAGTGAGTAACTTCACTTATGCGAATGGTGTTATCTTCTTTTTTTCCGCATCCAACAAGGCCAATGCAAGAAAACAAACTGATAAACAACACAAGCAAAATTGAGATTTTTTTCATTCATTCTCCTTTTAAATTTTCATGGAAGTTATTTTAAGTGGTTTAATGTCTTCCATAGTTCATTTTATGTCGAGTATATTTTTTTGTGCAAGAAAAAAGAGTTGGAATTAATTTTTAAAAACCTAGTTAATTTTAGTTGGCAAAAACAAAATTCTTTGCTAGAATACGCTTGAGGTGAATTATGACTAGAAATGATACTTTTTTTAAAATTTTGTTCACAATTGAACTTGCATTAATCCCATTAGCAATGTCGGCATATTATTTGTTGCCAATTTGGACTGTTGGTCTATTTATTGCTGGAATTTTAGTTGCAAAAATTTGGATTGAACTTTTCAAAAACAAAGAAGATAAAATGCATATTTTGTTAAACTCAGTTGCAAATGTGCTAACAATTTCAGCGCTTGTAATATTTTTTGCTATTTATAATTACATTAATGTTGTTTTATGTGTGTTTGTTGTTGTGTTGGCAGTTTTAATGAATTTGTTCAAGGTTTTAATGCAAAATAAACCAATGCCTGAAATGATTGATGCAGTTGATGCTTGCTATATGTTATTTGAATGCCTAACATTAATTTCTTTCACATTTATTATTTTTTATCAATTAATTGCAGATATTGCACTATTTGCACTCTTATTGACATCAGTTGTTTCAGTTCTTTACAAAACTATCTATCTTTGCAGAAATCATGGAGTTGTGTATAAAATCAAAAACTTATTTAGAAGAAAATAATTTGAGTATTGACAAATTTTGAATTTGATGCTAATATAATATTAGGAGAGGGAATATGAAATTATTTTTAGCAATGGAACCATTAGAATTTTTATTAAGATATAGTGTAATCACTGGTGTGATTTTAGCAATTATCGGAACAGCAATTTGCATGATGGCAAAAAGAATCACAATGGCAAAAAGAAATCAAGTTGAAATCAATAAAAAAGATAGGCTATATTCAACTTTGTTGCTTTTAGGTTTAGCATTCATTCTTATTGGTATGATTGTTATAGCTTTACCTATTGAAGCAACATTCTATAGGGGGTAATTTTGCAACATTATTTCATAGATAAAGAACATCGAGAAACTGATTTCTTTGATTTTAATGACAGTGTTTTGCATTTGAATTTATGCTTTCGCAGTTGCGATAGCATTTTTTCAAAAAATAAAATTGATGACGGAACACGAGCTCTTCTTGAAGCAATATATGAAAAATGTGAACTAAATGGTCATGGTTTGGATTTGGGTTGTGGCTTAGGAGTTATTGCAATTGCGCTCATCAAAAAATTTGGCGTAACATTTGATATGGTAGACATAAACAAAACAGCCGTTAAACTAAGCCAAGAAAATTTAATTAAAAATAATGTTGAGAATTATGCAAAGACATTTTATAGTGACGGTTTTAGTGAAGTGAAAGTTGATTATGATTTCATTGTCACGAATCCTCCAATCAAAACGGGAAAAAAGTTGCTCTTTGACTTGATGAATGGAGCATATGCACATTTAAAAGAAAAAGGTCAACTTATTTTAGTTATAAGAAAAGACCATGGTATGGAAAGTTTGAAAAAACATATAGCTTCAATTTTTGGAAATTGTGAGATTCTGGATAGAAATAAAGGGTTCTACATTTTGCATTCAGTGAAATAAATAATGATTTTAAAACGCAAAAACAATTACTTAATTATAAACACGGAATTATTTTCTGTGTTTTTTGTTTGCTATATTAAGAAAATTGTTATATAATCAAAATAGAAAAAAATTAAAATGTAAAATGTTTGCTAACAACTTTTGTAGATTGTAAATAGAAGGGGGAATATGAATCAAAATAAATCACCATTAGGGAATTATCCCTTTGGTAATTCATCTTTGGGTGGAACGCTCAGCGGTAATTCCATTGACATGTTGGAAAAATATGATGACATGAGCGGTCAAACTTCAAATCGGAAAATAAAAAAGTTCTTGAGGATTGCTATTCCAATTTTTGTGATTGAAATTATCACTCTTGTTGTACTCTTAACATATCTCATCGTCTTACCCAAAAACTATTGTAAAATAACAACAAATTATGATGACGCAGTTATTTATATTAATGGCGAGGAATCAAACAAATTTAGATTTGAAGAACCTAAAGAATCTACCTTGTATTATTACTATGGAGTTGACATAAGCGTAAAATTGCCTGATGGTGAGTATGTTATCGAATTCACATTAATATGCGACAAATATGCGATTTCAGCAACAACAACAGCAACAAAACAAAATGGAGTCTATTCGTTGCAAACAAGTGGTGGTAAAACTCAACTTTTGTCAGCAATAACGCTTAAGTCCAGCAAAAAATTAAAAAATTTTACTGTGGATATGAATGTAAAAATTCAAAAAATATAAAAAGAGATGAAAATTATTTGACATTCACAATTCATGTGTGATAAAGTAAGCATAACAAAAAAATTTTGTTTATAAAGGAGAAAAAAATGGATTCAAAAAAGAAAATGATTATTTCAATCAGTGCTGTTGCGTTAGTTATTTTGGCAGCTGTGGTTGCGGTGGTTGCAGTTTTAGCAGCGCAACAAGTTACAATCAAAAGTAGCATTAATGTAACTTACACAACGAGTGAAGTTGCGGGTACTGTTACTGCACAATATCAAGTTGCAAATGGAACAGCAACCAATATTGGAACGGGAACAATTACTTACAAAGGAACTGAAACAGGAACACCAACAACAGACTTAACAGGTGGTAGTGCTTTACAAATTAACACTTTAACAAGCACTAATAAATATGTGGATTTCATCTTCACATTCACAAACACTGGTTCTGCTGAATATACAGCAACATTAAAAACACTTCCAACAACATCTAACTTTACTATTAAATATACTGTGCCAAATGCGGGTGGGGTAACAAAAGTAAGTGACACATCTTTTAAAGTTGCTGGTAACACAACAGAAGCCGTAACTTACACAGTTAGCTATGAAATTGCAGACGTTTCTAAAGATGCAACCATATCTGGAACTTTTGAGTGGGAGTTAACTTAAGGTAAACAATGATTGAAAATTTGGATATTGTTGAAATTGAGGATCAAAGCGTTCAAGAGTTGATTAATAAAACTGCAGAAGATCTTCATAAAAAATATAGTAAACAACGCAAAATTCATGAAAAATATTTAAAGAAGAAAACACCGATTCAAAAGGTGTTTTCTGTCTTTTTAGATATCGTTTGTGTGGTTGCTTTGTTGTTTGCATTTGTCATTTGTTTTTCAACAATCAACACTGTTTTCAACGGCTATATGCCAAATTTCGCGGGGTATAGCAACTTGGT
>CAZTNT010000035.1:9441-10207 GCA_964614965.1 uncultured Lachnospiraceae bacterium
TGTATCTAGCAAAAGTATGGTGGCAAGTGGTTTTAATGTTGGTGATGTTTTTATTGTTCATAGTGTGGAAACAGAAAGTTTAAATGTTGATGATAAAATCGCTTTTTACAATTATCCACCAAGTTATCAAAATTTTGATATTAATAGTGTTAAAGATGTTTCAGATCAAATTTCAAAAACAAAATATAGTTTAACGTTCAAACAATTATTCGGATTTCAAACTGATGAGATGAAACAAGCTGAAGCTTCAGATTGCGACATAATTTTCCATCATATTCGTGCAATATATGAGGATGAAAACGGAAAGAGATGGTTTAAAACTTATGGATCATCTAATAATTCGGATGATAGTTGGTGGATTCATGAAGATTATATTATAGGAATTCAAGATGAAAGCTTGTTGGCAAAATCTGTGGTTGGATTGGTAAATTTTGTTTCAAAACCATATGGCTTATTAATTCTATTTATTCCTGTTGGAATATTGATTTTGGGGTTGATTTTAAGTTTCCTTAAAAATGTTCAAATTGCAAAGTTGGAATTAGATTGCGTTGAAGAAAAACGAAAAATAACCGACGAAATTTGTGTTAAAAACAATGTTGGTTTTCAAATGAGCACAAAAACAAAATTTAAAATTCTCGCTCAAGCAACTGATGAAAACAAAGAAGAATATGTTAAATTATTATGGAAACAAGGTAAAACTCCTAAAAGTGTTTCTAAATATTATCAAAGAAGAAAATTGTTGCTTAACACAAACAAAGATTTGCTT
>CAZTNT010000036.1:0-9872 GCA_964614965.1 uncultured Lachnospiraceae bacterium
GTGGGGATAAACGTTTCGTTTATGTGGATAAGTCAACAAAATTTTTGAATAAATATGGAAATATTAATTTTGTTGAAAATATCAATTTGCAGATTAATCCAAAAATTAAAGGTTTACACAACATGAAAAACATTGCAGTTGCGGTGGCGGTCTGTAAAGATTTGGGAGTTGAAGACAAAACTATCATCAAAGCGGTAAATTCTTTTTCCGGAATTCCAAGAAGATATGAATTTTTGGGAAAGTTCAACAATAGCAAGATTTACATAGACTATGCGCATCATCCAACTGAAGTGAGAGCTTTTGTGGAAATTTTTTTGGAAGAAAATAAGTCGGCGCAAATCATATTTCAGCCACACACATTTTCACGAACAAAAACTTTTTTAAAAGAGTTTGTAACGGTTTTTAGTAATATTGAAAACTTGATTATTTTCAAAGAATATTCAGCGCGCGAAAAAAGGACTCAAGGACTCAGTGCAAAAGATTTATATCTAGAAATTAAAAAACATAATTCTAATGTTAAATATTGTGATAATTCTAAATCGCTTTTAAAACATTTAAAAGATAAGTTTTCAATTGCTTTTGTTGGTGCGGGCAACATAAATCTAATTGCAGAGAAAATTATCAAGTAAGTATTTTTAAAAAACTGTTGACAAATAGAAAAATTCGGGTTATAATCTTCTTGCTAAGAAATTATAGAGCAAATAAACAATATGGACAATTTGTTGGAATGGAACATTTTGTGTATTGGTAAAAAGGAGCAACTATGAAGAAAGAAATCCAACCTAATTATGTGGAAGTGAAATTTGTTTGTGCTTGTGGATCAGAATTCACTGGCAAAACTTCAAAACCAGGTGTTAAAGATGGTGACACTGTAAAACTTGAAGTTTGCGACAAATGTCATCCATTCTTCACAGGTCAACAAAAACTTGTGGACACTGAAGGTCGTGTTGACAAATTCAATAAAAAACACAACAGATAGCAAATTTTGCGTGTTTCTTTTTTGCATGGAAAAGAGGCACGTTTTTTTTGTGTAAAAAATGAGTTAAAAGATAAAATAAATTATATGAAACTATTTGAATTAAGAAGAAATCTTAAAAATGAATTTGCATCTTTAAACATTGAAATTGAAGATGTTGATTTTGTCATTTCTGAAGTGCTGGGTGTGAAGAGAACAGATTTAATTTTGATTGATGAAGTTGATGACAAGCAAGAGCAAATTATTCGCGAAAAATGTGAAATGCGAAAAAGCAATATTCCTGTGGATAAAATTTTTGGGCAAGCATATTTTTATGGATTAGAATTAAAAGTTGACGAAAATGTTTTGTCACCACGTCCAGAAAGTGAATTGTTGGTTGAAACTGCTTTGAAATACATTAAAGAAAATAATTATAAAACCGCTTTAGATTTGTGCACTGGAAGTGGATGTTTGGCAATTGCAACAAAGTTGAATTGTGGAATTGATATGACTGCGTCAGATGTTTCACAAAAGGCACTCAGTGTTGCAAAACAAAATGCAAAAAATTTGAATGTGGACATTAAATTTATTCGTTCAAATATGTTTGAAAAAATTGATGAGAGTTTTGATATTATTATTTCAAATCCACCATACATTGATTCTGATGAGGTGAAAGAATTGGATTTGGAAGTGATAAACAACGATCCGCTAATTGCTCTCGATGGCGGTGCAATGGGATTAAAATTTTATAACATTATTCATGATAATTTAAGAAAACACTTAAACGACAATGGAATGATTGTTATGGAAATTGGAGATGAACAAAAGGAATTAATAATTTCATTATTTAATGATTTTAATTTGGTGGAAAGTTTAACTGACCTATCAGGTAACGATAGAGTTCTAGTTTTTAGTAAGTAAAGAAAGGAGAAAAACATATTACCAACAAGTTGTAATATAATATTTCCTTAAATTAGCTTGCTTATGTGCAAGCACAACACAATCTAATTAAAGGAGAAAAATATGATTGAAAAGTTAAAAGCAATTAAAGATAAGTTTGACGGGTTAACTGCTGACATTGCAAATCCAGATGTTATTGCAGACATGAAAACTTGGCAAGCAAAAGTTAAAGAACATTCTAATCTCACAGAGCTCATGGAAGAATATGATAACTATGTTAAAATGAAAACAGATTTTGATGACGCTGAAGTTTTGCTGGAAAGTGAAACCGATGCGGACATGAGAGATATGCTTAAAGAAGAACAACAATCTTTGCGTGAAAAATTGGCTGAAAGCGAAGAAAAATTGAAATTGTTATTGCTTCCAAAAGATGAAAATGACACAAAGAACGTTATTCTTGAAATTCGTGGTGGCGCTGGTGGAGAAGAAAGTTCACTCTTTGCTCATTCGCTTTTAAGAATGTATCAAATGTATTGTGATAACCACAAATTCAAAATGGAAATCTTAAACTTAGAAGAAACTGAACTTGGCGGTGTTAAAGAAGTTCAAGCAATGATTAAAGGTAAAAATGCTTACGCAAAATTCAAGTTTGAAAGTGGCGTTCACAGAGTGCAACGTGTTCCAGAAACTGAAAGTCAAGGTCGTGTTCATACATCAACATCAACTGTCGCAATTTTGCCAGAAATGGAAGATGCGGATGTTGAAATTAATGAAAAAGACATTCGTATTGACTTGTTCCGTTCTAGTGGAGCCGGTGGACAAAAAGTTAACAAAACAGAATCTGCAATTCGTATCACGCACTTCCCAACAGGAATAGTTGTAAGTTGTCAAGATGAACGAAGTCAAACACAAAACAAAGAAAAAGCATTTGCAATGTTGAGAGCGAAACTTTATGACTATTATCAACAACAAAAGGAAGCTGAATATTCTCAAAACAGAAAGAGTCAAGTTGGAACAGGTGATAGAAGTGAAAGAATCAGAACATATAACTTCCCTCAAGGAAGAGTTACAGATCACAGAATTGGTTTGAGTTTATATAATATTGATTCATTTATGGATGGAAATATTGATGAAATGATTGAAGCATTAACTCTTGCTGACCAACAAGCAAAACTAGCTGAACAAACAGAATAGAAAAGACAAATACAAATTTGTCTTTTTTCTTGATTAATTATATTTCATGTGTTATAATTAATTGAATAAAAATTCACAAAAAAATACCTTTGCAAAGGAGAGTTGTATGGCACAATATTTGAAACCAGATAGCTTGTTGGGTTATATTGAAGATAGTGCAGAAATTGAAAATTTAAAAACGAACAATTTAAGACATTCAGTTTTGGGTTGTATGCTTGGAGACTTCAATGAAGTTGGAGCATATGTTGTTTCTCCGGAGATTGTTAAAGAACTGATTGAAATGGAAAAATATGTGGTTCAAGTGTTTGATAACATTGAACTTTGTAAAAGTGCTTTGAAGCTTGATAAACAAATTTCTTTTATGGTTACTTTCGAAGGTAATCGTGCAACACTTGCTTTGGTTGAAAAATTGAATTATGAAGCAAATTTTGCAATTAACAGTGGAACATATTCTGACATTAATGAATATGTGCTCGATTCAGTTGAAACAAGCGGCGAAGTTAATAGAAATGTTCTATATGCGCGTTGGAACATTAAATCAATGCCGAGTGCAATTATTGATATTTTCAATTGTGGCGAAGATATTTTGGCAAAATATTTTGGAATTGTTGAAAGGTTTCAATATTTATTAAATGCAAACACTGTTTTACTTGAAAAAGAAGAAGCTATTGAGGAAGTTGAAGCCGAATATCTTAATCAAATTTTCACAATTCTTTCTAGACATCCAAAACTAGAAAAGGAAGTTTTAAAAACTGTTAAACAATCTCTTTCAGAAAAAAAGAATGCTGTAAGTGCAAACAAACCATACTTTGCAAAAACTTTAAACGAAGTTGTTGAAAATGCAATTCAAAAAAATATTAATGTTTTGGAAGACGCTAAACAAAAAGAATTTCTTGCTGAAAAACGTAATGCAATTGTAACAATGAACATAAAACGTGAAGATTTACTTGAAATTGAAAAAGTTAAAACTGAAGATATTGATCAAATTTCACCAGCTATTCCAATTCTTAAAATTGCTCCTGTTGTAAAAAAACAAACAATAAATGAAAGTGCACAAGCACTTGTGAAGATAACAAATCAAGTTCAAAGAAGAATTGAAGGAGTTTCAAGTGCTGAAACAGCTAATGACCTTCTTCAACGAACAATGCAAAGAGCTCAAAATGCTAATGTAAACAATCAGCCAAAAGAAAAGATTGTTGTAACACCAAAACCACAAAGAAAGAAATTAGAAACAATTCTTAATCAACATGGCATAGGTTCATTGGTTGATGTTAAGCAACCTCCTAAAAAGCAAGAACAAACAATATCATCATCTCCAGTAGTAACTCCAGCAACCAAAACAGCTCAACCACAAAAGAAAAAAACAGCTCCTGTAGTGAAAGCTGGGTCTTCATCAAGTTCGTCAACCAAACCTCCTAATAATACAAAATCGCAAAAGCTTGCAAAAGCGGCCAAGGAAGCACCTGCAGGAAATGTTCCAGTGGCACCTCAACAAGAAACTAGCAGCACATTGAATGATATAATAAAAATGTATGGTTATATTCCGCCAGTGTGGATGGGTGGTTCAGATAATAACAACAAACGAGGTCAGCATGGTTCCCAAGATATACGCAGAATAAATGGAAATGATTTGAATGATTTGATCGGAAGAGAAGATGTGGAAAAAGATCAAGATATTCAACGAATAAATGGAATCGATTTGAATGATGTTGTTGGTGGAACCAATGTAGAAAAGAGTCAACAGCTAGGTAAACAAGATATTCAAAGAATAAAAGGAAATGACTTAAAAAATTTGACAGGTGTGTTAGATCAAAAATTATCTGCTGAAACGTTGAATGGAGAAATCTCTTTGACAACACAAAATCAAATCAAGGATTCAGCTCAGATTGTGAATAAAGTGATAGAACGCAGTGAAACTTCAATTTTAATAAATTCAAATCAAGGATTTGAAGGGTTGGGTCCAGAGGATAGCGCTGACTTAACTCAATAAAAAATAAAAAAACCACAAATTTTTGTGGTTTTTTTATGCTATTTTTAGATAGTTAAAGATTTTATATAATCAATTCCTAAATTAATCTTTTCAACTAAAAACAATGACAATTGAACTGTAAATGCATTCAGTTTTTGATTAGGGTAGTTGTCCAAATTGACATCTGGATTTTCACTAAGAATGTTTTCTAAATCTTCAAGAAGTGCTTTTGAATTTAGTTTGTATTCAACTGGGATTTCATTGCAAGATTCTTTGTCGATGATTGAACATAAAACACTTAGTGGAGCATGTTGATTGTTTAAAGGTTTTCCCTCAGGATTAACTTTTATTTTTTTGCTATTAAAATTAAAAGTTTCAGGATATAAAGGTTGACCTTCATTATTTTTGCTATTTATTTCTCTTTTAAAATCATCAAACAATGAAGCATCATCATTTTGAATGAAATACCTTGCAAAGATTTCTTTATCAGACATATTCATTATTTTTAATGAAGTAATAGATGATGCTGGGTCAAAAGTTCTTTGAATCATATGATTTCTCCTTTTGTTTCTTACTAATACGCAAACATTTTAACACATGTCTTTGAATTTGTAAATACCTTTTTAAAAAATTTTTTTAAATTTTAAATTTATTAATATCATAAGTCTTGTTCATGACCGTCAAGATTGTTTTAAAACTGTCATCTTCTGCTTGTTTATTGTTATGTTCAACTCCACATTTTTGACACCTATATTTTATGATATATCCTTTTTTGCTGTTAACATCAATGTCAACTGGAATAAGTGTTCCCAAACAAGTGTTGGCTCTGTCTCCTGGATTTACATCAACATGAATTGAACATAGGCATTTTGTGCAATGATCCCTAGAAGAATATTTCAAAGTGGGCACAAGCTTGCCACAAACGTGACAAGTAAACTCATTATCGTTCTTTTCAAATGTTTTCATGTTGTATATCTTAACATAATTAAATTAATTTGTAAAGTTGGTGGAATAACAAAAAAAACCGCAATTGCGGTTTTGAATTAAGCAGTTTGAATGTTTGATTGTTCTTGATTTGTGTTGATTAAATTTAAGATTTTTGCCAAACGTTTTGAATGAGTGTCTTCAGGGTTTTCATTGATATAATTATTAGCATAAAGATCAAAGTCAATTGCATAATCATTTCCTAACAATTCAATCATCAATAGGTAAAATTGTTGGAGAGAACAACCTCTGTTAATTTTAAAGTCTTCAATCTTTACACAATCTTCAGCATATGTTAAATAACTATTTAAACGTTTAGATTAATAAGTTATTTCAATTGAAGTTTCCTTTCTTTCAATTTTCAAAACCTTTTGAAATTTTTTATTTGCTTTTTGAGACACTATTTTGATGAGTAAATCAGTTGCTTGTTCATCAGTTAATTGTTTAACCCAATATCCTTCTGGATGATTTTGATTCATAATTTCTCCTTATTAATATGGTTTTGATAAAATAACATAAAATTGTTTATTTGTCAATATATAATTTGTGATAATTTTTCAAAACTCATTGACATTTTTGTTTTTTATGTTAAAATGCAACGCAAAAAGGTGGAATATGACAATTAAAGAGATAACGGAATTAAGAAAACAAGAGAAGGATGAAATTCTAAGAATGCCCAATTGTGCATTAGATGTGGAAAACTCCAAGCAACTTAGAGATGTTAATCAGGCGATTGAATTTTTATCCAGAGCAGACAAACGTTCATTCTTATTGTTGGTTAAAATGTTGATCAAAGGGTTTAAAGGTGTTAACTCCTTAAAAGGTGTTGGTGTTAAAAATTGCCCTTATGAAATTGAGACTGATTTTGGTTCGGGTTCTTTTTATAGTGCACATGAATGTTTTGCGGGTGAAGTGTTTCCTAAAGATATTGTACAAAATCAATGTTTTCACAATTGTTATCTTTCAGTAATAAAAGGATATTTTAAAGATTGTCAAATTTTAAGTGGAATTGCCTATCGTGGAGGGGAAGGAAAACCTTTTCTTCATTCAGTGTTAAAAGTTGGAAATAAGATTTTAGATTTTAATTATGATATTTGCATGGATGAGGAACTATATATAAGTTTATTTAATTTTGAAATTTTAAGTTTACTTGATTCTGAAACGATTTTAGCGGATTATCCAATTATTAGTAAATTCCACAAACTGTTGAATTCAAAAGGGTTGAAAACAATGCATGCTGTGTTCGCTTGGGATGATTTGATTGATTTTATATATGATAGAAACAGAAGAAAAAATGAGAAAATTGAGATTGTGAATTAATCTCAAGTTTTTTCATATGTGTTGTAATAATATTACATTTAGTGTGAAATTAGGGTGTTTTGGGTGATTAAAAAAATATTAAAAAATTTTATAAAAAGGGTTGACAAACAATTGAATGTTTGGTAGAATAGCATTGCTGAATTGCGGGATTGACGCATAAGGTTGCATTTGTTAGCAAGCAACAAATGGGAATTTATGCTGACCTAGCCCTTATGGGTGCCAGCAAAATGATGGACTTTACGGTCCAATTTATTTTTGGGATTCGGCACTTTACACCCGGCATGGTGTTAATATGTATAAGTAAAGTTATTTTAAACTGTCATAAAACATTATTATTGTCGGTGAAACAAATTTAACATTGTCATCCTGAGCGGAGCGAAAGCGAAGTCGAAGGATCTCATGGGGTTTAAGTAAAGTTTGCTGGTTATTGTGTTGACTAAAATAAAAAAGGAGAGAAAAATGGCAACAACAAAATTAAGAATCAAACTTGCGTCTTACGACACAGGTTTAATCGAAAATGTAGTTTCAAGAATTCTTGACACTGCAACAAAGTCTGGATGTAAAGTTTCTGGACCTATTCCACTTCCAACAAAAAGAGAAGTGGTTACAATCATTCGTGCTACGCACAAATATAAAGATTCAAGAGAACAATTTGAATCAAGAACACATTACAGATTAATTGATGTATTCGCACCAAATCAAAAAGCTGTAGACGCAGTTTTGAAAATGAACGTTCCAGCTGGTGTGGACATTAAGGTAGAATTATAAGGAGGAATGCTGTGGAAAAAGCTATTATTGGTAAAAAGTTAGGAATGACTCAAGTGTTCACAGATGACGGAAGAGTTCAACCTGTAACAGTTATTGAAGCAGGTCCTTGCTATGTAACACAAATCAAAACTGTTGAAACAGATGGTTACAATTCAGTTCAAGTGGCTTATGGTGAAATCAAAGCTAAAAACGTTAACAAGTGCCAAACTGGTGCTTTCAAGAAAGCTGGTGTTGAACCAAAACGTGTTATGAAAGAATTTAAGTATAACGACATCACAAAATTTGCTCTTGGTCAAGAAATTAAGGCAGATATGTTCGCAGAAGGCGACGTGGTTGACGTTACAGGAACAAGTAAAGGTCATGGTTTCACAGGCGTTATCAAACGTTGGAACCAAAGAAGACTTAAAATGACTCACGGTGTTGGACCTGTTCATAGAGAAGTTGGTTCAATGGGTGCAAACTCAACACCAAGCAGAGTTTTCAAAGGCAAAAAGATGCCAGGACATTATGGTCATGAAACTATAACTGTTCAAAATCTTAAAGTTGTGCGCGTAGATGCAGATAGAAACATCATTTTGGTTAAGGGTTCAATTCCTGGACCAAATGAATCAATCGTAACTATCAAGTCTGCTGCAAAAGCATAAGAGGAGATAGATTATGGCAAAACTTAGTGTTTATAATATGAAAAAAGAAGCCGTTGACTCAATCGAACTTAACGATTTAGTGTTCGGCGCTGAATATAATGAAGCATTAATTCACCAAGTTGTTGTTGCTCAACACAACAATGCTCGTCAAGGAACAAAATCAACTTTGACAAGAAGTGAAGTTAACGCAAGCAAAAAGAAAATCTACCGTCAAAAAGGAACTGGTGGTGCTCGTCATGATGAAAGAAGTGCTCCACAATTCGACGGTGGTGGCGTAGTGTTCGCACCAAAGCCAAGAGATTTCAGTCAAAAAATCAACAAGAAAATGAGAGATATCGCTTTCTCAAGTGCAATTTCTCAAAAAATCGCTCAAAACGAAGTTTATGTTATTGATGACATTAAATTCGAAAACAGCAAAACTAAAGCTGCAAGCGAATTCTTGAAAACTTTTGGTTTAAACAAACGTACAATCATCTTAACTGATGGAAAAGATGAAAGTGTTTTGAAAGCAACAAACAACATTCAAAAAGTTAGCGCGCAAGACGTTGCTTTGTTAAATGTTACAGACGTTGTTGAAAACACATTCTTGGTGTTCACTAAGAATGCAATCAAAAAGATTGAGGAGGCATACGTATAATGAAAGCGCAAGAAATTATCTTAGAGCCTATTATGACTGAAAAGTCTTACGCAGGCATCCCAAACAAAATTTATACTTTCAAAGTAGCAACTGCTGCAAACAAAGTTGAAATCAAAAAAGCAGTTGAAGAATTATTTGAAGTTCAAGTTGCAAGAGTTAACACAATTAACTGCAATGGCAAGAAAAGAGTTAGAAATACAAGACATGGTCAAGTGGAAGGAAGAACAAGTGATTACAAGAAAGCAATCGTTTTCTTGAAAGCTGACAGTAAGCCAATCGCATTCTTCGAAAGCTTGAACTAATAAAAGGAGTAAGAAATGGCTATAAGAACTAAAAAACCAACATCTGCTGGTAGTAGATTTGTAACATACAAAACTTATGATGAATTGTCAAAAGATGCTGTTGCTCCTAAATCATTGCTTACAACAGTTAAGAAAACTGGTGGACGTAATGCTCAAGGTAAAATCACTGTAAGAAATATCGGTGGTGCTAACAGAAGAA
>CAZTNT010000037.1:0-9712 GCA_964614965.1 uncultured Lachnospiraceae bacterium
GGTATAGTAATTTTACTATAGTATTTTTCTAATATTGTCGTATCTAATTTTATTGTATCAAGTTGTTTGAAATATTTTAACACATTATTAGAACAATCAATTAATCCAACTATATCTAATAATTCTTGTTCAGATAATATTGAACCTATCTTAGCACGCTTAATATAATCTAAAACATCATATAAACCACCAAGTGGAACATCAGAAAGCTTTACACAAGCATCAAATGCACATTTGGTTTCCTTAGATGCTTCAATTATTTCATCATAATTATAATATGGATTTAATTCATATATTCTTCTTTTAGCATAATTTGTTTTAGAAAATTTTGCTAATTCATCTAATACTTTGTTAAATTCTAAAGTATTTAAATCATAATTCATAATTAATCAACTCTTTTCTATATACGTTTAAAAACTAGGTTATATAAACCTAGCTTAAAAAGGAAATTCTTCGAATTTATCATTAAAATCATTAAATGTGATAATATTTGTTCATATCAATAAGGCCTTATAGTCTAGAGGTTAGGACACGGCCCTCTCAAGGCTGAGACCGGAGTTCAATTCTCCGTAAGGCTACCATTAAAACAAAAAAACGAACTGGTTATTGTTCGTTTTTTTGTTGAATTTCATCTTTATTTATTTCTAATTTTTCTTTCCTTTTTGAATTTGTTATTCCTGTTGTGTAAACTCTAAGTTGAATTAAGCCATGAATTACTAAATAAAGGCCAAATCCTAAAATAACAACACCGTTAATTATTCCAACCAAGGCGTTATAAAAGTTCATATTCTTAACAGGCATCAATGATAAAAGTGCCATTTGTGTTAAAACAATGTTGTTTAATGCAGTCGCAAAATTTGTGAACTTATATTCCTTGATTAACATAGTTTTACCTTTGGTTCGAAATAAGCCAATAATGGAAACAGTAACACTGTAAGTTGCAAAAGCAGCAATTGCGATTGCGATGATTGTATTATACTTAATACCATAAGGGTTCCCAACTTGATTTGCAGTATAAATAATATAGAATATGCTTGAAAGTAACAAAATTGCTCCACCTCTTATGTAGGTTTTACAATCTTTTAAATCATCCTTATTTTTCCAAAGACCTCTTGAACAATTTGCTTTAACAAGCCCGATTAATAAGTTGTAAATTGCAATTGCAATAAGTAATGGAGTTTTGAACACAATTCCAACTATAATTTTAAATGCAAAATAACACAGGTTTTTGAGCAATGCCATAATGCCATATGCAATCGTCCTGTTTTTCTCTGGAATTCGTTGAAATGCTCGAATCAAGTCCTTCATGTTTGTTAATTATAACATATTTATTCAAATTATCAATGAAATTTACAAAACAAATTTAAAATTTAAACATTTTTATAATTTATGTTGGAAATAAGGAAAATATAATTGAAAAAGCAAAAACTTTATGTTCTTGCTTAATTTTTAATATTGTTTACCAAAATAGACTCTATATTTACTTGGTTTACCACAATATACACATTTATGACTTTCATCATAGGAATGAATAACCCTTGTTTTAATTGTTGTGTTTTGGCGAATTTCTTCTTCGCATTCGCTATTACCGCAATGATAAGATAAAACAACTTTTTTATCATTTACCGCATTCACCATTTCATCATAATTTCCAGTTTCAACTATTGAATTATTGAAATTTTCAAGCGCTTGATTATACATATTTTCTTGAATGTCTTCAAGCAAGTTTTTTACTTCTTCTTTGATGTTGTTTAAGTTCAATTGCACTTTTTCATGAGTGTCACGTCTAACAGCGGTTGCAACACCATTTTCAATGTCTCTTGGACCAATTTCAAGACGAAGAGGAACTCCCTTCATTTCATATTCATTAAACTTCCATCCTGGAGTGTTGTTTGAATTGTCAAGTTTTACTCTTAAATCTGCATTTTCGAGACTATTTTTGACCTCTTCACACTTTTCAACCACACCTGCTTTCTTGCTTGCAATTGGAATGATAACAGTTTGAATTGGCGCTACGTTTGGTGGCACTCTAAGACCACGTTCGTCACCGTGAACCATAACTAAAGCTCCAATAAGCCTTGTGCTAACACCCCAACTTGTTGAATATCCATATTCTAGTTGACCTTCTTTATTTAAGAACTTAATATTGCTTGCTTTTGCAAAGTTTTGACCAAGATCATGTGTTGTCCCTGATTGCAAACATTTACCATCTTTCATGATTGCTTCCATGCTGTAAGTTACCAATGCACCAGCAAATTTTTCATTTTCTGTTTTTCTACCAGTAAGTGTTGGAATTGCTAAAAGATTTTTTAAGCAGTCTGTGTAAACATTTAACATTGTTTTTGCATCATTTTCTGCATCTTCTGGACATGCTTGAACTGTGTGACCTTCTTGCCACAAGAATTCACTTGTTCTTAAGAATGGACGAGTTGTTTTTTCCCATCTAAGAACATTACACCATTGATTCATTTTAACAGGCAAATCGCGATATGATTTAATCCATTTTGAATACATATCACATATAATCGTTTCACTTGTTGGACGAATGATTAACTTTTCATTCAATTCTTCACCACCCGCATGAGTTACAACTGCAACTTCTGGTGCAAAACCTTCAACATGTTCAGCTTCTTTCATCAAAAAACTTTCAGGGATAAGCATTGGAAAATATGCATTTTCAACTCCTTGTTTTTTGAATTCTTTGTTTAAATAGTTTTGTATGTTCTCCCAAATTGCATAACCATATGGTTTGATAACCATTGTTCCTTTAACTGGGCCATAATCCACCATGTCTGTTTTTAAGACAACATCCGTGTACCATTGCGCAAAATCTGTGTTAATATCTGCAATGTCTGTTACAAATTGTTTATTATCCATCGTTTTCTTCCTTTTGTTGAAAATCTTTCTTTATCATTATAATCTTTCCTTTGGCTTTTTCCAAGTCTTTTAAGCAAGTTTTTGCCAATTTACAACCTTCTTCGTAGAGTTTTAAACTTTCGTCAAGATTTGTTCCTTGTTCAAGCAATTTTGCAATTTCTTCTAATCTTTTTATATTCTGTTCTAACATAATTTCTCCTTACTTGTGACTTTTGCGTTGAATTTTGTATTATGAGTTCGTATTTCAATGTCATCACCAATTTGCGTGTTTTCCGAGTTAATTGTTTCATTTTTATTAGTCACATATGAATAACCACTCATTAATAGCTTACTCGGATTTAACTTATCTAGTGTATTTAAAGATAAATTAACCCTATATATTGAATTTTCAATCTTGCTTTCAATTTCTTGATCTAATCTATTTATCCAATCATTAATGCTAAGTATTTGATCATTAACAGTTGAAGTTACATTGCTCTCAATGTCATTTATAATCGACAACACATTTGTGCTTAATTCATTATACTGGTTTAATGTTAAATTTTGAATATTGGAAAAAACGTCTTTAACATATCGCTTTAAATCATTGTGATCAAAAGTCACCAATTCAGCTGCTGCGCTTGGCGTTGGTGCTCTTAAGTCTGATACAAAATCGAGAATTGAAAAGTCAGTTTCGTGACCAACTGCACTGATTAATGGTTTGTTACAAATATATGCTATTCTAGCTAATTCTTCATCATTAAACGGCATTAAATCTTCAATGCTTCCACCACCACGTGCTACAATTATAACATCTACATCTGTCATATTATCAAAATAAGTGATTCCTTGAATGACATCAGAAACAGCAAATCTTCCCTGCACTTGCGCATCATAAACATAAATATCCAGATTTGGATTTCTTCTGCTGGTGACATTCTTTATGTCTTGCAAAACAGCACCAGTTTTGCTTGTTACAACTCCAATTGAATTTACAAATTTTGGAATTGGAATTTTGTTTTCTGCGCTAAATAATCCTTCTTTTTCAAGCTTATCTTTAAGCTCAAGGAATTGCTTATATAACTCACCTTGTCCGCAATGTTCAATTGAAAGTGCATTGAAGGTTAATTTACCACCCTTTGGATAATACTTAACATTTCCACGACATTGAACCATATCGCCAATCTTGAATTCATTCTTACATCCAAATTGCACACAACTTAGCAAATTATCATTGTCTTTTAATGTGAAATAAGCAATGTTTCTTGTAACCGAAAAACTAGACAATTCGCCAGTTACTGTTATGTCCTCTAAAACGATTTCATTGTCTATAATATTTTTTATTATTCTATTAATTTCTGTAACACTAAAGACTTTCATTATTTAACAATGTCAGCAAGGACTCCATTAATGAATCTTGGACTTTTTTCTGTTGAATATTTTTTTGCAAGTTCAACAGCTTCATTAATTATCACTTCTTTTGGATTTTCTTTTATAAATTTGAGTTCTATAACAGCTAGAGTTATGATAGCAAGGTCAATTTTAAAAAGTCTTTCAATTGTGTAGCCTTTAAGATTGGATGAAATTATGTCATTTATTTCTGAATAATTGCTTGCAAAAGTTTTCAGAATTTTTGAAGTAAATTCTAATCCCTCTTCATCTGCGTTCTCTAACTCATCTGATTCTTCGTTATTAAAAAATTTAGAATATATTGTTTTAAATGCAATTTCCCTAGCATTAGTTCTTCTCATAGTTTCTCCTATTGTTAAAAAATAATAATACAAAAATTCTCTCTAATTTTAGAGAGAAGTTTTTTCAGCATCTTTTATATGAACATTAATTGCTTTGATTTTCAACGGCAACAAAGATGTTAAACTATTTTTTACATTTTGTTGAATTTTGTACACAATATCGTTAACTTCGCAATCTGTTGAAACAATGACATAGATATCAATCACAACACCATTTTGTGTGTTTTTGATTTTCACACCTTTGCCCACATTTTTTGTAAATAGACGTTTTAATGTCAACTTTTTAGATTGATAAACATCAACAACACCTTTAATTTCTTTAGTTGCTAAACTCACAATTGATAAAATCATATTTTGATTCATGTAAGTGTTATGCTCACCATTTAAATTTTTGATTTGTGCCATAATTTATTCCCTCTCGAGTTTATTATACCACAAGTTTGTGCGTTTTGCAATTAATTATAATAAAATTAATCATAAAATTATTCTGATGGGATGATGATAATCTTATCAATTTCAACATTTAATTGTTCTTTGACAACTGATGTGATTTGAGCAACCTCAACAGATGTTAATTCAGCTGATTTTACAAATACATTAACATTTGAGCTTGATGAAGTTACAATTGCATCTTCAAAACCTTTTCCTCTAATGATTCCTTCAGTCACTAATTCTTTTTCCATTTGAGATATTAGAGCAATTTTGTTTGCTTCTGCTTCTTCCTTTGCATCTTCACTTGAAGTTGTGCTAGCAATGATAGAATCATAGAATTGAATTTCTTGTGTTCTTGTTGCTTCCCGCTCGCTTCTGTAATTTGTGTAGAAATTTGCCGTCACAGTTGTGGCATTAGTTTGAGTTGCACTGCTTGAAAGTGAGCTGTTAAGAGCAACATTGACATACCCTGTAACTAACAATAAGGCTACCATTGCTGATAAAATAATGATTTTTTTCTTTTTTGATAATGTTTTCATAAATCCTCCTATTCACTTGATAATATTTCAATGTTTCCATTTGTTATGTCTATAACAGCTTGTACTGCATGCAGAACTTTTAACTTATTTGCTGTGTTGTTGACGCCTTTTGCTGTGACTAAAACCCCTTTAATCTCTGGAAATGTTGTAAGTGTGATTTTGTCATCAACAACTTCCATTTCGCTAAGATTTAAGCTTATCATCACTTTCACATTGCTAACACCTGCAATGTTAGACAAGCTGTCTTCTAAGTTTTGTTCCATTTTTTCAATGTAAGCAGTAACAGACATATCATTAGTTGAAATTGTGCCTTTCTCTTCTTTAGTTTTTGTGGTTGATAAGTAAATGAGTAACAGCACAACAATGAAGATTACTGCAACATAAATTTCAATATGCTTGACATTTTTCAGTTTACTTAACCACTTAATTGTTGGTTGTTTTTCTTTATCACTCATTAATTATTATCTCCTCTTCTGTTAAATTTGTGTTGTCCATAATGACTTCTTTGATGAATTCATATTTATTTATATGCTGCTTGTCCGAACTAATTTCCATTTTTTCTAAATTAACTATGCATGATTTATAATGTAATTCGTTGTTTTCGCTCGAAATTTTTAAATTTATGTCGACATTAGAAATTCCCTCATTTTCTAGTAATAATTCAATGTTTGTTTCCAATGATTGAGCTCTCATTGTGTGAATATATTTCAACAAATCATCTTGAACATTATATTCTTCATATTTGATTGTGAAGTCATGATTTTTGTTTAAAAATTTCACAACGGGATTGATAACCACAGCAACAACAAAAATTGAATAAATACCTTTAATATATTTACTGATTGTTCCGGAGGGAATAACAATATCTATCAGAACTCCAGCAACCACAATTCCTAAAATACTCAAAATATAACCAGACATCACACCACCCAATTTGAAGTTGTCATAATTAGACCTATTGAAAGCAAGTACATAAATCCAATTGCAATTAGGGAACTTGAAAGCATTATAATAGATTTTGAAGTTGAGGATAAAAAATCAGAGGTTTTGCTGTTTCCAAGCGGTTGTAAAACTGCAGAAACTAATTTAAGCATTAAACTAAACACTACAATTTCTAGAAGTGGTGATATGATTGTTGAAATAATCATTAAAACCCCAACTAAACCAACAGAATTCTTTATCAGTAATGTGCTTGACATGATTAAATCCATGCCATCAGATAAGTAGCCTCCCATAATTGGAACATAGCTTTTTATTGTGTATTTTGTGGTTCTAATGCTTAAGCTATCAAAGCTTCCGACAGCAATACCTTGTAGTGAAAAAACTGCAAAAAACAATGTAAAAACAAGTCCAACACTCCATTTAAACAAACTTGAAATAAATGAATTGAATTTATCTAATTTAACGCTATTTGACATATTTGAAATGATTCCAAAAACAAAACTTATCATAAAAAGTGGAAGAATAATAAAATTAAAAAAATCTGCAACATAAGTTGAAATTATGGCAACAATTGGCTTAAATGCTCCGGCAGTTGCATTTGCTCCAAGTCCAATCATAAGTGTGAGCAAAATTGGAAACAAAATATTCATTTGAGTTACCATATTGTCAATTGCCGAGCCTACTGATTTAGATAAACTTGTTATTATTCCAATAATCAGCACACAAACTGCGAGAAAACAAACTAAACTAATTAAATTTCCAGTTGATTTTTCATTAAATTTGCTTTTAATTCCATTTAATAAATTACTGATAACACCAATACCAATAAGAACTGACATCATGGGTAAGTATTTTAAAACTAATTCAATAACATTTGAACATAAACTTGCAAAGAAGTTATTATAATCAACCGCACTCTCTCCTGAAATGATTGAATAAACTTTGCTTTTTATATTGTCAATTGAAAATATATTTGTTTTATTTGCATTAAATTCGTTTATAACGTCATTGAATCCAGAAAAATCAATTTCTTGAAGTTCATCAATCACAGTTCCATTCAAATCTTCACTCATTTCATAGAGTTTATCATTTGCACAAAATGTTTGAAGTGGTGAAACAATTGAAAAAACTGAAATCAGTATTATCATCAAAATAATAATCGTTCTATTGTTTTTTTGTTTTAAAAAAAGCCTTTTATTCATCATAACAAAGCTACCACCATATCAATTACAGTTGTAACAATCGGCATTGCAATCACGAGAATAATTAGTTTTGCAGAAAATAAAATTTTATCAGCAACTCCACTCACTCCCGCATCAACACAAATATTTGCACCAAATTCTGCAATATAGCCAATGGCAACAATCTTAAGAAGTGGTGTTAATAAAGTGCTTTGAATTCCTGTTTGTTGAAATATTCCATAAAAAGATGATATGACAGAATTTAACATATTAACTGTCATTATAATAATGAGAACACTTCCAACAATTGTTATTAATATGGCAATTTCCGGCTTTGTTTGTTTAATTAGTATATGTGCAAAAACGGTGACTAAAGCCACTGCCAAAATCTTTAATAATTCAACCATACACCCTAAAACACAAATAAATTTTTAACAGTGTTAAACAAATCTTGAACCAAATCTATCATAATAAGAAGACTGATAATCAATCCGGCAAGAGTTGTTATATGCGCAATCTCCTCTTTCCCACAATATTTTAAAATTTGGTTAACTATTGACGTAATAAGCCCAATTCCCGCCAATTTAAAAATAATTTCCATTTTTTTCTCCTTTTGATTAAATTAAAATAATGGCAAGTCCTATCGAAAATAAAAGTGAAAGTTTTAATATCATTGGACATAATTTGTTTTTATCACTTTTTGCTTTTTCAAGCTTTTCATTAATTTCAATTTCAAAATGTTCTATTTGAGCAATTTCGTTTTTAGCATCTAGTTGTCCAATGTTCGTTATTATAGATTTAAGCTGTTTTTTATCATCGAAGTCTAAAACTGTTAACCTATCTAAATTCAGTTCATTTGTTCTTAGATAATCTTTATACGAATTTATAAATACATTGAATTGTTTTTTCGCTTTAATTTTTTCTAAAAATAAATTTATTTTTTCTTGTTTAAATGATAAGTTTAATTTAAATTGATTTAAAAATATTTTCAAATTATAATAAAAATCATATTTTTCTTTATATTGTTCAGTCACTGAATGAGCTATTAACATTATCACACAAATTAAAACACAAATTAAAATCCATTTCATATTGTCTCCATTACAATTTACAATAAATGCAATTTAATTTTTCGTCATAAATTTGTGATAAAGTTCCCGGACCTTCATCATTGGTTAACACTACAAATCTAGAAAAAATTTTATTATCTAAAATTTCATCAAAACCTTTCTTTTGCTTTAATTGTTTTAAATCTTTTGCATGAATTGTTGCAACAACATTTACGCCACAATTCATTGCCTCTAAAAGAGAATTCAAATCTTTATCTAAGTCAATTTCATCAGTCACAATAACATCTGGGCTCATGCTTCTAATTCCGTTTTTGAAAGCAAAAGTTTTACTACAATTTGTGTAAACATCACAAAAACCACCTAAATGCTCCAAAATTTGACCATTTTCAACTGAACAAATTTCATTTCGTTCATCCGCAATAAGAATATTTATTGGCAGATTTTTTTCATTTAATTGAAAAATGAAATCTCTTAAAAAAGTCGTTTTACCACAACCTGGCGCTGAAATGATTAAAGTGTTAAAAACAGATTCATTGACTAAGAATTCATATGCTGGAACACTGCAGTTTCTCACTGTGTGAGGTATTCTAATATTAACAGACTGAAAATCTTTTATGGTAACCACTTTGTTGTCATTCATAACAACCGTACCGCATAAACCCACTCTAATTCCTTTAGGCAATGTGATGAATCCGTCAATAATATTATCATTAAATGCATAAAGTGAATTTTCACTGATTTTTTTTATAAAATTGTCTAAAATAAATTTATTTATTACAATAAATTCATTATTTTCATCTTTCAAAAAGTATTTTTTATTTTTAATAACAATTATTATTTTTTCATTAATTCTCATTCTAATTTCTGTTATGTCATTAAAACTGAAATTTTTGATAATTAAATTGTAAATATCTCTATCTAAATAATCTTTCAACATATTT
>CAZTNT010000038.1:0-4851 GCA_964614965.1 uncultured Lachnospiraceae bacterium
AATGACGGTAAATCATTTTTTGTTTTCCCGTTATTTTCTTAAAATGACGGTAAATCATTTTTTGTTTTCCCGTTATTTTCTTAAAATGACGGTAAATTAATTTTCAACATATTAAGCTTATTATTTAAAAGCGCATAAAACGCTAAACACACAAAACCCTAATCGTTTGCAACACCCCTCACAAACGATTTCTTAATTTTATTATATCACAATATAAAATATTGTCAAGTAAAATTTTTAAACAATTTCATTTCAACATAAAAAACCAAAAAGAGCCAAACGGCTCTTTTTTAATATGCAGTGAAATAACCAGCCGCACCAGTGAGTGCCATTGTGTAGCTAATATTATCTGCATCATAGAAATTATACTCATTGTGTAATTTTGTGCAACCATAGAATACTTTACTATTATAATAAATACTTCCTACTATATTATCCAAATTCCAGTTTTCACTAACGTAGATTGTCTCCAAACTTGAACAATGTGCAAACATAGAACTCATGTCTGTGACATTTTTCGTGGTCCAGTCTGGATGGAATCTAATTGTTTGTAGGTTAGTGCAACGGTAAAACATGTTGCTCATAGTTCCTAAAGACGAACTAAAGAAATTGACATAAATCTCAAGCAAACTTGTACAGTTATAGAACATATACTCCATTGAAGTTACATTGGACGTATCAAAAATTTCATCCTCAAATGTTATACTTTCGACCTGTGTGAGCCCGCTAAACATATTTTCGCAAGTTGAAGGACAAATGTCAGACTTTGAAACAATATAACATGTTTCAATATCAGCATACACCCCTATTTTACCATCATCGAGTTCATTAACAGCATTATCAACTCTTAAAGCCGAACCAACCACTATTGATGTACATTCACTTGGAATAGATGCACTAACGTTGTGAATTGTTGAATTGTCATAAGTTGCAATAAGCCTAAGTGTTGGTTGTTCCTCTGGAACAGTTGGAGAAGTATAATTAATTTTAATTGGAACAATAAAATTAACTGCGTGAGCTGCCATCACAACTGAAACAACGCAAAAAATTGTTGTTATCAAAAAAGACAATAACAACACAATTTGCAATTTTAACTTTGTTAACCTTTCCAACAATCCCCCATCTATTGTTTTTTTACCTTATTATAGCTTTTTATAGAGTTTTTTACAAGTAAATCGTATTTATTTAAACAATTTGTTGAAAGATTTTTTATCCATAACTTCGTCTTTTGTTGCATTGCCATAAACAAACAAGCTTACAGTTGGATTTTTAAACACTTCTCTGAAAAGTGTGTTCACTTCTTCAAGAGTTGCAGATTTAATTGCTTTTTTTGCATCTTTAGTTTTTAATATTTTTCCATAATATTTAAATTGATAAAGCCTTCCAGTTAACTTTTTAAGACGAACTTCTTTTGTTGCTTCGCCATATTCGTATAATCTTTTTGCTTTGTCTAGTTGTGCTTGTGTGAAACCATTTTTTGCAATTTCTTTTAAGTAGTTTGCAAGTGTTATAATCACTTCGTTGACATTTTCTTTGTCACATTCTGTTGAAAAACCACAAAGTGAATTTTCTTCATAATAAGCATCTCTAATTCCAGCACCATAAACAAGACTTTTCTTTAATCTTAACGCATTCAAAATTCCTTCTGAATAATCATTAAGCATGTCTAAAACTAAACCAAACTTACGTTTAAAATCAAAGTCCCAACGATTGCGATTCATTGCAAAGTTTATGTAGACATAACTCTTTTCAATTTTTTCGTTTTCAATTTTATGGAAATTTTTGTTTTTAACATTGTAATAAAAATATGGTGCTTTTTCAAAACTATCGTTAACTGGAAGTTTGTTAACCAAATTTTTTATAACTAGTTTTTTAACCTTACCTAGCGAATAAGGACTTGACACAAACACTTCCAAATTGTTTGCAACAAAATATTTGCTCACATATTCTTTTACATCTTCGCTCTTTATTGATGCAACACTTTTTTGACTTCCAAGCGTTGTGTTTTTAAATTCAGGATTTCCAAAAGTCAAATAGTCTGCAATCCAAGCTGATATTGTTTTGAATTTGTCTTTTTGCCTTGCAATTTCTTGTTGCACAACAGGAATTTCCTTATCAACATTTTCCTGACTAAAAGTGCTCTCAGTTATCATCATAGCGACGGTTGATAGGTAGTCTTTAAATTCCTTAGTGAACACTTGACCATTAAAATTAATATACCTTGTGCTTGTTCCAGCATTAACCTCAATGAAATCAAAATATTTTTTTGCAATATCTTCTTTTGTTAAATTCTTTGTTCCAGTGAAAAACATATGCTCAGTGAAATGAGCAAGCCCAGGAATCCAATCAAAACGAGAACCGCAGTCAAAATTTATGTCAACTGCAGTGCTTTCGTTAATTGTGTTTTTTACATAATATAATTTTCCGCCATGTGGCAAGTTTGTTTGTTTGAATTTCATGAGATAATAATATCACTATTTAATTTATAAAGTCAATACAAAAGGAAAAATTGTTAAAATCTTACAAAAAAAGCGAGATAATTCTCACTTTTTACAAATCATCGAAATTAATGTCATGTTGAACGAAGTCGAAACATCACATAATTAGAACATAGTTCTTCGTGTTAGGGGATCCTTCGACTACACTACGTTTCGCTCAGGATGACAATTTATCCATTTTAATTTAAGATTTTAATTGATTGCCTGAGCGACTTTATACATTGTTAAATTTCTCAAAAACAAATCCTCTTAATTTTAAAGCGAGGTTTGTTTAATTTTAACGACTTAGCGAATGCGTTTAGTAAAATTAAATACCCGAGCTTCCTTTAGCGAACGGCAACGAATAAAATTTATTCGCTACGTAATGCAAGAACTGGGTCTTTCTTTGCAGCAATATTTGCTGGAATTAAACTTGCAATTAAGTTTAAGCCAATGCTTAAAACAGTCATGCCAAAAGCAGTTCCAAAACTTAATTTTGCAATTGTTGTAACACCTACAAGATTTCCTAAAACAACATTGATTACACCATTGATAATTAAAGTCATAATCAAAGCAATGAGAGCTGAAACTGCACCAATTGTGCACGCTTCCATTCTGAACATATTTGCAACGTCTTTTTTTCTGCCACCAAGAGAACGAATTGTTCCAATTTCTTTAATTCTCTCAATAACTGATGCATATGTTATTATTGCAATCATAATGCTTGAAACAATTAGTGATACGCTTGAGAATGCAACTAAAACATATGTTGTTATATCAATTAAATCACCTAAGAAACCAGTTAAAAGTTGACTAATATCAGTGTAACTTATTTTATATTTATCTGCTTCATATGTTCCTGTTGAAGCATCAATATTATTTCCAAATTCTTGATATATTTTTGTGTTATTCCAATAGTCTAACACTTCCAAGATTTTTTCTTTTGTGTTGAAATCTTTTGGATATATCATTAAAGACTCAATTGAAACCGATTGAGGATTTTCTTGTTGAATCTCATCTGCTAAAGCCTTTGTGAATCCAACTTCAGAAGACATGATGCTTGTTTTAATCCATGTGGTTGAAGATTCTTCATTAAGTCTTATTATTGATATAATCTTAAATTCCATTGGTTTCCACAAACCTAAATCATTAACGCAAGTTAAATTTACAGTTTCACCCACAACGGTTTCATAGTTTAAAACTTGATCTTTTTCGTAAGAGATTCCAAGAGCGTCTAATGTTGAAGTTTGAATTCGATTATATTTATCAACAATCAAACAAATTTCATTCTTTTCAGTTGGAATTGCTTTTCCTTCGTCGCTTGCAATTAGTGTATATTGACCTGTTAAAAATTCCGGTTTATCAGGAATTTCACCACTAAAAATTAGAGGTTCCATTGAAGCATTAATAAACGAAATATTACGAGAGTATCCAATACTTTGCACTAAACTTGTTTCTTCTGTTTCACCATTAATATTTTCTTCAAGATATTCAAGAAATTTGTCGTCTATAATTGTTTCTTTTGTCATATCTTGCTCATAAGGATAAATCTCATTAGTCTCAGGATATTCAGGCAATTCAACTTTGTTTAGCGCTGTAGTTTCCAAATTAATTGACGATTTGCTAATGCTGATATAATTCACACCCATACTATCACTTTCAATCTTTTTAACGTATGAATGCATTCCTGTTGAAACTGACATAATCACCGCAATTCCAATGATACCTATTGAGCAAGCAAGCGCGGTTATGAATGTTCTCTTTTTCTTAGTGAGCAGGTTGCTTGCAGAAAGCAAGAATGTTGACCACAAACTCATTGAAGATTTTTTTGCTTTTTGTTTAATTTCTTTTTCAGTTAATTTACCTTTTCTTTCTTCATATTCATTAATTAACTTTTTTCTTTCTTTATCGTTTACAGGATTTGTGTCGTTAAGAATTTCGCCATCCTTCATTGTTATTATTCTTGTTGAATAATTTTCAGCCAATTCAGGATTATGTGTTACCATAATAACTAGTCTATCTTTTGCAATTTCCTTTAAAATGTCCATAACTTGAACACTTGTTTTGCTGTCCAATGCGCCTGTTGGTTCATCCGCCAAAATGATTTCCGGATTGTTAACTAACGCTCTTGCAATCGCAACACGTTGACATTGTCCACCACTCATCTGATTGGGCTTTTTATTAACTTGTTCACTAAGTCCCACATCTGCAAGAGCTTTAAGTGCTCGTTCTCTTCTTTCCTTTCTTGAAATTCCACCAATTGAAAGCGCAAGTTCAACGTTTTTAAGTGCTGTTTGATGCGGAATTAAATTATAACTTTGAAAAACAAAACCAATTGAATGATTTCGATATGTATCCCAATCTCTATCTTTAA
>CAZTNT010000038.1:4861-9416 GCA_964614965.1 uncultured Lachnospiraceae bacterium
TCAGTATAACGATCAAGTCCACCAATAATGTTAAGCAGTGTTGTTTTTCCGCAACCACTTGGGCCTAAAATTGACACAAATTCACTTCTTCTAAAACAAATGTTAACACCTTTTAAGGCGTTAACGATTTCGTCTTTCATAACATAATCTTTTTTGATATTAACAATTTCTAACATACTTTCCCCTTAAACTAATTCTCTTTGCAAACCTAAAAACATCTTTTGAAGAAGTGAAATAAGTGTTGATTTTTCATTTTCACTAAAGTCTTTAAAAACACGCTTGAAAAACCCCTCAAGAGCATTCTTAAACTTTTCTGCGATTTCAATTCCTTTCTTTGTTAGAATCAATTGAAATTTTCTAATTCCACCTTGTTTTTCAACAATCTTTTGATCCAAAAGATCCTTAATTGCTCTTGTTGTGTTTGCCTTGTCAACTCCTATACAATCAGTTAAATCGTTCATTGTCATCACTTTAAACTTATGCAACAACTTTATATATTTTGCATGAAAACTACTAAGCGAAAACGGATGCAAAATTTCATCTTCTTTCTTTTTACAAAGTTTAAGTGCATTTTTTGTTGTTTTTGTAAATTCTAATTCTAAATTTTCCATGTTTTTATTATATGTTTCTTTTAGTTGAGTTGTCAACGAAATTATTTATGTTTTTATAAGAAATTTTGTCAAAGAAAAAACGAAGCTCTACACTTCGTTTCTAAACAATTTATTCAATACCAACTAAATAATCTATGCTAACTTGCAAATAATCAGCAATTTTTATGATTGTGTCCATTCGTGGATATGCCGAAGTTTTTGTCCAATAATGTATATCCGATTTCGAAATTTTTAAATTTTCCACAACATCTTTTTGTTTTATTTTAAGTTGTTTTAACATTGATTTTAGTCTTTTGCCAAAATTAATATCAATATTAAAAGGTTTATAATTATTTTCAACAGCATCTGTAAATAAATAATCTAAACTATAATTAAAATAATTTGCAACCAAAATAGCATTATTTAATTGTGGCAACACTTTACCACAGTTCCAATCACTTACAATACTTTTTGCCAAACCAATATCTTTTGCCAATTTTGAAATAGTAATATCTTTTTCTTCTATCAATTCTTGTAATTTTTCTTTAAACATATAAATATTGTATCGAAAAATCGAACGAAATCAAAATATGTACGGATATTTAAACTTTTTTATGAAAATGTTTGACAAAAGTCCAACTAATCGTACATAATAATTGCAAAGGAGGTAAAAATGTATAAAATATTTGCTGAAGTGTTTGACCGTACTGAATATCCATGCACTGAAAAAAAGAAAACTTCTTTATTCATTGATGATGTTAACAAGAAAAAAGAAGAACTTTTAAAAACTTTAAACCAATCACAAATTGAACAACTTAATAGTTTGATGTGGTATTTAGAAAATCATTATGACGAAGTTGATGAAGATTACTGCAACTATGCAATTTGTTTTGGATTTAAACTCGGCATGGAGTTTAGAGAATTTTTGAACACCCCTGAAGAATAAAACCACTCATCATTAAAAAAAGAAAACGTATTGTCTTCTTTTTTATTGTTCATTAGCAAAACATTCTTCACATTTTTCGTCATAACGATCTGCTTTTGGATGTTTAAAATAAACAGAAGATTCAGCATTAGAATAAAAATCTTCTCCGCAATCAAATTGATAACCATTATTTGGTCCATCTGTATCTCTATAATAATCACCCTTATGCAAGATTTGTGAATCATTTTGTTTTATTATTATAAACCCATCTTCAACTAAAGCACCAGTAAAATTAGTTTTAACCGAGTCATTGCCATTTCCACAACCACTCAAAGTTGCAGTTGTAATGACTCCAGCCACCATTAAAGCAATTAATCTTTTCTTTAACATTTTTCCTCCTATATTTAACAATATATTATCACAAATATTTAATTTGTCAATAGGTAAAGAAAAAATAGGCATATTTGCCTACTTTTTGTCATCCTGAGCGGAACGAAGTGAAGCCGAAGGATCCCCTAAAACAAGTGATTTATTCTGATTATGGGATTCGCTCCACTTCACTAACGCTTCGGTCGGAATGACAATAAACATTCAATACAATTAAAACCGCTATAATTTAGCGCGAGGATTTATTGCGTTAAGCGACTTAGGCTTTGCGTAAGCAAATCGCCGTTAAGCTAATGTAACAATCCGAGCACACATTAGCATGTTGTTTTCTTATTTGACCTTCCAATGCAATAGTTGTCTTTTTTGCGGTTTTGTAATTCTTTAACTGGGTTTGCTTTGTCTTGATATCGATAATCTTGACCAAGTTTTTTAATTGCTTTGTTAATTACCATATGACTTGCAACCATTTGTTCGTTAGGAATTATTTCGTTTTGATATAGGAAGAAATCTGCGTTATCTTTAAGTCTCATAACATCAATATAACTTTGTCTATCCCCTGTGAGTAAAATCGTTCTTTCAAGTACATCACGAACATATTCTTTGTTTGTTCCAAGAGTGAGAAGACGCGGAAATTCTCCATTACCAATCACGCCAACATAATTTCTTTTTTCATACTTTTCAAGCAAAGCCACAGCAATCTTTAAGTGAGCACATTCCATTTCATAATGGTCTAGCCAAATTTGTTTGATATAGTTATCTTTTTCTTCAGTGTATGCGCTATAGTATAAATACGCTTCAGTGTATTCATGCAATACCCATTGCTCTAACCACGTGCAAGTTGGATCTTTCAAACTTTCATATTGCGTTACGTGTTGCTCTTCCACCATTCCGATTTCTGCGTAAAGTTTTCTTCCTAAATCGTTTTTATACCATTGAGAAATGTTCATATAGTAGTTCATTGTTTGTTGTTCTGCTGCAGTGATAATTCCCGCCACCAATTTTGAATATAAATCCGCTTTCTTTGCGTTCATTGGTTTTTTAACGTCATCTTTTGGATATCTGTGATGCGCAATTGTAGGTCTTGCTGGCATGATTTCAGTGAACCCACCAACGCAAAATTTAGGGTCAGCGCCTTTAACATCAATCATCATAAGATTTGAAAAACGATATAAGTGGTCAAAGTCTTCAAGCAAGGCAAAATCTAATGCCTTTTTGCTATTCTCATCTGGTTCGTTTTGAGCAAGTGTTGCAGTTAAATCAATTGCAAGTTGCTCGTATGCAATTGTGGTTTCCAAAATGCTTTCGTTGAGCGGTTTTAGGCAAGCAATTCTCTTTTGTTGCATTTGTTCTTGCTTTCTAACTTGCGCAATTGCTTGTTTTATTTCATCAACTTCGCAGTTTCTCGCGAATTGGTGCAAAAACCACACGCTTTCATACTCTGTTCCATTCATCAAAATCACTCTTGTTTTTGTGTATGGATTTGTGGTTTTCTTGTTATATGCCTTTGGGTACATTTTTTCAAAAGACATATAGTAATCATCAACTTCTTTTGTTTGATACTCTAAAGGATTCATAATCCCTCCTAAAGAGTTTATTGACAAACAAAATATCATTTATACAAATATCAAAATCTTTCATGTCATGTTGAGCGAAGTCGAAACATCCCCTAACCAGAAAATTTCACTTCGTTTATGAGATTCTTCGACTCCGATGCACTCCGCTCAGAATGACACTACAATATTTCAAAAGTCATTGCATTTGTTAGGAAATCAACATAAGAAAAAGATTTGTTAAGGTAATTATCTCTTATTTGAACGCGAACTATAAACAAACGGTCGTATGCACTCAAAATAACTCCAGAATATTCTTTAATCTTTCTACCTTGGCGGTTACTTTCTTGAATCCTTATTCGTTTCCCAATATTTTCACTAATTTCATTTTTAACATCTTCAATGTTAGTATTTATTTTTTCAATTGTTTTCATAATTTCCTCCAGTTTGCAACTGGACTTACGTTTATTTAAACAACACGTTGAAACTATCTATATTATAGCACTTTTTAAAACAAATTTCATGCGTTTTTTGAAAAATTTTTAAAAAAATTTTAGTTTTACTAATCATCATAAGTATCTAAAAAATGTTGAACTTCCATACCAAGTTTAAAGCCAAAATAAATTCCATTTCTACATAAATCTAAATAGATATCATCCCAATGTAATTCAGTTAAACTTTGAACACTTTCAAACTTTTTAATTTGTTCTTCATTTAATGTATTAATAAATTCTTCTTTCTCTTTATTGTAATCATCTGAAAAATTTGAATTCTTTTTCAACTCTGTACATTTAAAATTGGTTCTTAAAAAGATATCTAACATCATTGGATATATTTCCATTTTTACCTCCTTTGATTTTATTTTATATCGATTTAATACAATTGTCAATTAAATTTAATACATTTATACCTATTTAGTACAATTTTTATTTTGTATTAAATAGATATATTATAATATGTTATATGTTTAACACAAAATTAAGCGATTTGATGAGTGAAAGAGATATAAAAGCACCACAATTAGCCACCGAGTTAGGAATCAGAACTAGTAAATTGATTTATAATTGGTTAAATGGTGTTTCGATCCCCAAATTAAACAATGC
>CAZTNT010000039.1:0-9409 GCA_964614965.1 uncultured Lachnospiraceae bacterium
TTGGTGGTATTGTTTTGCATCAAGGTCGTATTGCTGAAATGAGAACAGGTGAAGGTAAAACATTAACTGCAACAACAGCTGTTTATTTGAATGCTTTGACTGGCAAAAATGTTCATGTAATCACAGTGAATGAATATTTGGCAACTTATCAAGCAGAAATCATGGGTAGACTTTATAAATTCTTAGGGTTAACTATTGGCGTTACATTGGCTGGACAAACTCCTGAAGAAAAGAAACATGCTTATGAATGTGACATCACTTATGGAACAAACAATGAATTTGGTTTTGACTATTTGCGTGATAATATGCAAGTTGAAAAACGTTATAAGGTTCAACGTGGTCACTCTTTTGCAATTGTGGACGAAGTGGACTCAATTTTAATTGATGAAGCAAGAACTCCGCTTATTATTTCAGGTGCTGGCGGAAAAACCAGCGAAATGTATGTTGTGGCTGATAACTTTGTTAAACGCTTGAAAGAAGAAGATGTTGACATCGAACAAAAACACAAACAAATACGTTTGACAGAATCGGGTGTAAGCAAGGCTGAAAATTATTTTAAACTTGAAAACTTATCAGATATTTCGAATCTTGAAATAAATCATCACATTAACAATGCATTGCGTGCAAATTTCATTATGAAAAAAGATATTAATTACATTGTTAAAGATGATGAAATTTTAATCGTTGATGAATTTACTGGTCGTGTGATGTCTGGAAGACGTTATAGCGACGGATTGCATCAAGCAATTGAAGCAAAAGAACATGTTAAAATTAAAGATGAAAACAAAACTTTGGCAACCATCACATTCCAAAACTACTTTAAAATGTATGACAAACTTAGTGGTATGACAGGTACTGCTAAAACTGAAGAAACAGAATTTAACAAGATTTATAGTCTTGATGTTGTTACAATTCCAACAAACAGACCTGTTCAAAGAATTGACGAACAAGACATGATTTTCTTCACTGAAGATGCAAAATATAAAGCAATTGTTGAAGAAATTAAAGACAAGTATGAAAAAGGTCAACCAATCTTGGTTGGTACAGCTTCAGTTGAAAAGTCAGAAAGAATCAGTAAAGATATCAAGAAATTGGGCATTCCACACAATCTTTTGAATGCTAAAAATCACGAATTAGAAAGTCAAATTGTTGCGCAATCTGGACGTGTTGGGAGTGTTACAATTGCAACAAATATGGCAGGTCGTGGAACTGATATTTTGCTCGGTGGAAACCCAGAATTTTTGGCAAAACAAAAATTATTAAATGAAAATGTTGAACCAGCAATGCTTGAAAAAGTTGTTGGATACAAAACTTATTTAACAGATGAAGAAAGAGCTGTTAAAGAAAAATATGACCAATATTACAAAGAATTTAAAGCTGTAACCGACGAAGAAAAGAAAAAAGTAATCGAACTTGGTGGTCTTCATATTTTAGGAACAGAACGTCATGAATCACGCCGTATTGATAATCAGTTGCGTGGTCGTGCAGGACGTCAAGGTGACCCGGGTTCAAGCATTTTCTTCATTTCTCTTGAAGATGATTTGCCACAACGTTTCGGTGAAGATAGAATGAAAAACTGGTTCTCATTGGCTTTTAAAGGTAATGAAGATATGCCACTTCAATCTAAGATTTTAACTCGCTTCTTTGAAACTGCTCAAAAGAAGGTTGAGTCAATGAACTTTGGAATAAGAAAGAATGTGTTAGAATATGATGATGTGCTAAATAAACAACGTCAAATTATATATGCGGAACGTGACAAAGTGCTTGATGGAGTTGATATTCATCCGCAAATTGTTGAAATGATGAAAGAATATATCTTCGAACAATGTGCAATATACTTGGACGAAACCAAACCAAGCTATGAATGGGATTTAAAACCATTAAACGATGCATTGGAAAGCAAACTTCTTGAAAAAGACACAAATTTAGTTACAAAAGAATTAGTTGCAGATACAACTTTAAACACAGCAAGTCAAACAATATATGAAAAAATCATAGAAATTTATGAAAAGAAAGTTGAAGAGGTTAAAAAGATTGGCTTCGACTTTGCAATTGCGGAAAGAAGCACTCTTCTTCGTGTTGTTGACAAGTTCTGGACAGACCATATCGATGCAATGAACATTTTGAGAAATGAAATTTCAATTTTGGCTTATGGTCAAAAAGATCCTATTGTTGCATACAAAAACGAAGGTTTTGATATGTTTGACAAGATGATTAGTGACATCCGTGAATACACAGCATCAACGCTCTTTAAAATGAGAATAAAAATCAATGTTATGCCACAAGCGCCAAGAGGTCCTGTTGCAATGGGTGTTGCCAATAAGTCTGAAGGAAACAAGTCAGCTAGAAATGACAATCATGTTGGCAGAAATGATATGTGTCCTTGTGGAAGCGGTAAGAAATACAAAAACTGCTGTATGTTAAAAGAAAACAAATAAACAAAAAATTAAGGCGACATGCCTTAATTTTTTAATTTAAAGTACATTCTTCAATGTTGTTTAGTTGTTTTGCAGTTTCATATAGAAACCAAGATTTAAATGCACCACAATGTAAATCTTTTCTATTTATCCAAAAATACCAAGCAAGGTTTCTTAAATGATTAGGTTCTCGACCTATCAAATTACTTTCAAACATTCTTACATAATTAATCATATAGTTGATTTCACTTGTTGAAACAACTGTTTCATTTTGAATATTTGGCATTTTACCTGCTGGTCCTAAAATTTTTGCAAGAGGTCCAACCTTAGACATCATTTCAGGTGTGATCATTAAAATATCAAAGTCTAACCAACCGTTTCTTATTTTATCAATTAAATCAAGCGAACCTACATAATCTGCTTCTAGAATTTCTGGGATTTGTTCATCTTTGCAAATTACTGCAACTTTTATTTTATTTATATCTTGAATCATAACGTTTTCCTTTGATTTATACTATCATATTTTAATGTTTTTGTCAAGATAGAAATATTTTAAGATTCTTCTGCAATGCTTAGGATGATATTGGATAGATTTTCAAATTTAGTCAAATTTCAACATATAATTGCTAAAATAATTAAATTAGAGTATAATATAATTAGTATGGGTTTGAAAGAATACTTTGAAGAAAAGGCGAAAAAGAAGTTTAAGAAGAAATATAAAGTTGGTTTGTGCTTAAGTGGTGGTGGCACAAAAGGTTTTTCATATCTTGGTGCGTTCAGTGCGTTTCAAGAATATGGAATTGAGTTTGACATGGTGGCTGGAACTAGTGCTGGAAGTTTGTTTGGTGCGATTTATGCGTCAAAAATGGACATAAGTAAGATTAAAGATGTTACGAAAGATATGAAAAATAAAGATTTTCGCCATTCAAAACTCGGGATTTTGCCATCAAGTATGGATAAATTACACGATTTAATCGAACAAGTTTTGCCAGTTAAAAAAGCGGAAGAGTTAAAAATTCCATATTATGCAGTGGCTGTTGATCTTAGAACAGGAAAGGAGCACCATTTCAATTCTGGAAATTTGGCAAGCATTATCACTGGAAGTTGTTCAATTCCTGGAGTTTTTTTACCAGTTAAGCATAAAAACATGACACTCATTGATGGTGGAGTTAAAAACAACATTCCAGCTGATGTTTTGAAAATGCATGGATGTGATTTTGTTGTAACGATTGATTGCAATTGTTCACGTGGTGGTGGAACTAATAGCGACAAACTTTTCACCCAGTTTTCCACAAGTGTTGGAATTATGATGGTTAATAATTCTGTTAGAGGAACGGAATTGAGTGATATTATCATTTGTCCAAATTTAAAGAAATATAAGTCTCTTAGTCTTGATGGGAAAGATGAAATGATAAAAGAAGGTTATCGCGCAACTGTTGAAATGATGCCGGAAATTTTAAAATTATTTTCTGGAAAATATAGAAAAAGATAATGTTTATTAAACAAAAGATAAAAAAATGTATAATTATTTTAATTTTAATGATAATTTTCACATTATCTTTAGTTTTTTATAATAAATTAAATCCTTTGATTGTTGATATGTTTGCTGATGAGTTTAACATCGTTTCCAACAAGGATAACTTATTAGTCCATTTTATTGATGTTGATCAAGCTGACGCGGTTGCTGTAAACTTGCCTGATGGAAAGATTCTTTTAATTGATAATGGAAGCAAAGAAGTTAATTCAACTTACATTTCTTACATTAAAGAAAATGTGGTTCACACAAAAACGCATAATTATATAGATTATTTAGTTTTATCACATTCGGACATGGATCATATTGGTGGAACAATGAAATTGCTCAAAAACTTTAAAATAGGTGAATTGTTTATGCCCAAACTCCCGTCTGATTCAAATGGCTATGCTGAAATTTTAAATTATATTGATGGTAGAATTGATTATCAAACTCTTGGTAAAGAATTTGTTATTGAAACTGAGGATTATTGCATTAATTTTTTAGAAATATTAAATAATTCAAACACCAACGATTCTTCTCAAGTTGTTAAATTAGAATGCAATGGTAGAAGCTTTTTATTTGTTGGAGATATCTCCTCGAGTGTTGAGAAACTTTATGTTGAAATGTATGATGATTTTTTATCAGCAGATGTTTTAAAAGTTTCTCATCATGGATCTAAAACTGCTTCTTCGGTTGACTTTCTGACATGTGTTTCTCCTAAATATGCGGTGATTTCAGTTGGTGCAACAAATGATTATGGTCATCCATCAGTTGAAACATTGGAAAGGCTAAATAATGTGAATGCTGAGATTGTACGAACAGATAAAAATGGTGATGTTTTATTTGTTGTTGGGGAAAACTACAATTTAAAACAAATGGCAGGAAGGTATTACATAACAGATATGGCTTTAGATTATTCGTATGCTATTTTGATTTTTGATGCTGGTATGGTTTTATGTATTATGTTTATAGTTTTTAAGAAAGAAAAATTGAAGAATAAGCACACATCTGGTGAATTGCTTGTTTAAATTAAATGATTTTGTTAAAATACTTTTGTTGGAGAGATTATGAATGTTGCAATAGTTTGTTTAGATGATGAATTTAGTGAAAAGTTGGCTGAAACTATTGCAAGTTTGCTTGGGTTTGAATATGTTCGTTTTAATGATTCGTTCCAAATAGGTTTAATTTCTTCATGTGATTTTCCAATAGAAAAGTCGTTAAAAGAGATGTGTGATTTGGAAAAAGAAACATTAAAAACTTTGCTTGCTCGGCAACAAATTGTGATAAGCGTTCCAAATGATACATTTTTATCTAATCAGAATCATCTTTTATTTAAAGATTTTTTAACAATTTGTGTTGAAATAAAGATAAATGAAAAAATTAATAAAAATATTCAAAAATTAATTAAAAAATATAGTAAAATAACAATAAAACAAGAAAAAATTAAATTAAATCAACTAAAAAATAATATTTTAAAAAGTTTAAATAAAAATTAATTTCAAATTTAAAATAGTTAGGGGTAATTATGTTGGATAAAAAAATTAGTAATGAATTGAAAATTCTTGCTCTTGAAATGATTAATAATGCAGGAAGTGGGCACTCTGGTTCTGTTCTTTCACTCGGAGATGCGATTTACACTTTGTACACAAGGCACATTCTCACGGATGGAACAAAGAATATGTTAAGAGATAGATTTGTTCTAAGCGCAGGTCATGCTTGTGCAAGTTTATATTCAGTGCTTGCTGGTTTAGGCTATGTTGATTTTGATGAAATTAAGAACTTTAGAAAGTTTGGCGGAAGTTTAACGGGGCACCCAGAAATTGATGTTACTGCAATTGATTCCAACACTGGTCCGCTTGGACAAGGTGTTGCAAATGCGGTTGGAATGGCAATCTCTGAAACCATTATGAATCAGAAGTTTAGTGTGGATCATCACACTTATTGTTTGGCAGGTGATGGATGTTTTCAAGAGGGTGTTGCGCTTGAAGCTTTGTCTGTTGCAGGACTTTATAAACTCAATAAATTTATCTTGTTGTATGATAAAAACAATATAACGCTTGATGGAAAGTTAAATCAGTCATCAACCGATGATTTGAAAGCGAAATTTAAATCAATGAACTTTAATGTTATTGAATGTGATGGACATAATATTGAAAAAATTGATAGAGCAATCATAAAAGCGAAAGCGAGCAAAATAAAGCCAACTGTAATCATTCTTAAAACAAAGATTGGTAAGGATACGAGTTTGGAAAACAGCCACAAAAGTCATGGTGCAGTATACTCAACTGAAGAAATAGAAAAACTTAAAGAAATATATTATATTAACAATGATAGGTTATCGTTGAACCCTCAAACAAAAGAATATTTAATTAATAGAAAATTAGAAATTAATTCAAAATTCAATGAAAAAATCAATAAATTTAGCGAAAATTTAAACAAAAACAAAGAAAAATTAAAAAAATATAATAATTTTATTAATCATTCTTTAAAATACAAAATTAAATTAAATGATAACAAAATCGAAATTAGAAAAATTAATAATTTGGTTTTAAATGATATTGCAAAAGATAATGAGAATATTGTTACACTTTCTGCAGATTTAAGTTCAAGCACAAAAGTGATGATAAATGATGGTAATAATTATTCAGCCGATAACAGACTTGGTAGAAATATTCCAATAGGAATCCGAGAGCACGCTATGGGAGCAATTGCAAATGGAATTGCTTTGCATGGCGGGTTAGTTCCAGTTTGTTCAACTTTCTTGGTGTTTAGCAATTATATGTTGCCGGCTATTCGTATGGCAGGAATAATGAATCTTCCTGTGATTTTCACTTTCAGTCATTCGGCAGGTTATGAAATTGCTGACGGAATAACTCATGTTCCTGTTGAACAACTTGATCAGTTGAGGCTCATTCCTAACATCACAACTTTCAGACCATATGACATGGCGGAATGTAAGGCATGTTATGATTGGTTTAATGAATTCAAGAAACCAATGTGCTTATGTATTTCAAAAACCACAATAAATCCAATAAACTCAAAAGAAGAAATGAATGCGGGTGCTTATTTTGTTATAAATAAAAAAGCAGATATAAATATAATGAGCAGTGGAGCCGACGTTCAAATTGCTCTTGAACTTAGTGGTGAGTTAGAAAAAGAAAATATTAAAGCTAATGTAATAAGCATGTTAAGCCTTGAAGTGTTTGAAAATCAACCCTTAAAAGTTAAAAATAAATTTTTAAATAAATCGTTATTTGTTGTTGAAACAAGCACTTGTGCGAAATATTTAAAATATACAGATGAAAGCAAAATATTTAATATTGCGAAGTATGGTATTACAGGAGATTCTGCTAGTATTAAGCAATATTATGGTTATGATTTGAAAACGTTAGTAAATAATATAAAGAAGGAAATAAAAAAATAAAAGGCAGAAATTTTCTGCTTTTTTAATGTGTTTTAGTCAAAAATTAGTAAACTTTTTTAAAAAAACAAAAATTTGTGCATAAATTCAAAATTTCTTCTCATGATAATAATGTAAGGTGTGTATGTCATCCTGAGCGTAGAAAGGTGAGTGTAAACACTTCACCTTGTATATGAGCGAAGGATCCCATAATAATTCCTTACTAATAATAAAAGAGACAGTTTTATGTTCTATAAAAATTGTGCTATTTGTTTTTAAATTATAATGTTCTGATCATCAGAATATTTCTAAATTAATGAAAATAGGTTTTCATCTTTTGATGAAATAAAATTAGTTTGAATTTAAAAACTTAGATGATGTGCAATTTCGAACGTTTACAACGTCTCTTTTTTCCTTGAAATAAGAGTCAACGTCTCTTTTTTCCTTGAAATAAGAGTCAACGTCTCTTTTTCCCTTGAAATAAGAGTCAACGTCTCTTTTTTCCTTGAAATAAGAGTCAACATCTCTTTTTTATTGACATATTTCATCTGGTGAAATATAATAATTGCATGGAATATAAAATTAAGTTAAAAGAAATTATTAGTCTATGTGTTTCAAAGATTGGTTATTTCACTGAAGAACAAAAAACTCAGATTGCTAATAAGTTTATTAATGAGTCTCCTAGAGTGACAATGAAGGTTATAACACAAAAATTACTCGAAAAATACAAAGATACAAATAGTGTTGAATTTCAAACATTATTAAATGAAGTTTTTAAATTAAATGATGATAGTTTTTCTAGTGCTCAGTCTATTGTTGATGAAATAAATGCTGATAGACAAAAAGAAATAAAAGAAAATCATCAAATTGTTAATGAATCAATACAGGAAGTTTGTAAGAAGTTTAATGAATTAGGTATCGATTATTATATCGTTGGCGCTCTTCCTGTTTATTTAACAGCAGGTAAACTCATAAGAAAGCATGAAGATATTGATTTTATGGTTGCAGAAAAAGATATGCCAAAAATTGCAAAAGCTTTGTCAACAACAATCTATAAATTACACGACGATAGGTTGGATAGTCCAAGAGTACTTGATGAAAATGGAAATTTGACATGTGGTGACCATGAAGTGGTTGCGAAGAGAGATGATAATGATTTTCATTTAGGTTTCTTTATGTTTAAAAGGGAAAAAAATGGTTCTATCACACAAAAAGAATATCATGCACGAATTGATAAAAATGGCAATAAAGTTCCGGTTTTGTTTGAAAGATTGATTGATAAAGAAATGTTTGAATTCAATTATGGTAGGCAACCAGTGAAATATCTTGACACAGAGTTTAGATGTTCAACTCCGGAAAGCGTTTATGATATAAAGTCTTTTATGCTTAAAACAGGTTACCGAGATAAAGATGATTTTGATGTAACAACTTGGAGTCAATTAAAGAAAAACAATAGTGAAGAAAGTTTAATTAATGAAGAAGTATTAAAAGAGATTAGTAAAATTTCTCAAAGAACTTATATTCCTCCAACAAGCGAAGATGTTTCACCCGAAATGATTGAAAAAATAAAAAAGCAACAAGAAGAAATGTGTATTGCTAAACAAAACACTAATAATTGTGTTGTTTAAAAAAATGGCATCAAGCCATTTTTTATGGCGATTAACCCCAAATATATTTTTATAAAAAATTATCTTCTTATAAAAGAAAAAACAGAGTAGTGAATACTCTGTTTTTGATTGTTTGATTCCAGTTGAGAAATTATCTCTTGCTGAATTGTGGAGCACGACGAGCTTTCTTGAGACCGTATTTTTTACGTTCTTTCTTTCTAGCATCACGAGTAACAAAACCAGCTTTTTTGAGTTCGTCTCTAAGTTCAGGTCTAAATTCGATTAAAGCACGAGTGATTCCGTGACGGATTGCACCAGCTTGACCAGCTTTACCACCACCATAGATGTTAACAACAACATCAACGTTATTCAAAGTTTCAGTTAACACCAAAGGTTGACGAACGATTGTTTTAAGAGTTTCCAAATCGAAATATTCATCAATTGTTTTTCCGTTGATTTCGATTTTACC
>CAZTNT010000040.1:0-9203 GCA_964614965.1 uncultured Lachnospiraceae bacterium
TTTTAAATGTTTCTCAATGGTTAATTGTTGTCATTGCTTCAATTTTAATTATTCCTACTTGTGAGTTGTTTAAATTAATTATAAATAAAAATAAAAAATATTAAAAAATTATTAAAAATATATTTTTAAATTAATTTTTACCTTCTTTTTCTAAAACGTATAAATATTTTTGTTTTGATAAAAATATACATAGGAGGTATTATGAGCGTTGAAATTAAAAGAAAATTATCCACTATTGTTTATTATACTTTAGCAATAATGACTGTGATTTTTGCGGGTTTCTTTGGATATGCTTTAGTTGTTAGAGATGTTGCAATGTGGGCAAAAGTTGTTTATTTCATTTGGATTGCTGTTGTGATAGGCGCGGTGATTTTTGATATTATTTGCACAAGCAACAATGAAGGCAAAACAATGGTAGGTTTGGTTGTTTATGTTTTGAGCATTTTGGCTGTTGTTATGGCTGCGATTTTATACTTTATGAATGTAACAAAAACTGGACTTGTTCTTAATTTCTTCAATTTGTTCTTGTCGGTTTCTCTTTTGTCACTCATCACAACAGGTTTCTTAATTGCAACTTGGTGTGTTGGTGAAAAAATTGTTTCTCACAGAACTGTAGCGAAAGAAATTAATGCTCAAGAAAAGGTAAATCAATAAATTTTACAAAAAAAGTGATAAAATATTAAAATTTATCACTTTTTTAATGTTTTTTAAGATTTTTTATTAATTTTTTATATTTATAATGTTAATCCACCATCAACTGTTATGATTTGTCCTGTGATAAAACTTGCTTTATCACTGAGTAAAAAATCAACTAAATATGCAATGTCTTCAGGTTTTCCAATTCTGTTAAGAGGGGTAGAGTCGATTATTTCAGAAACTTCCTGTTTACTTAAATGATTATTTATTGGAGTTTCTATCAAGCCTGGGCAAATTGCGTTAACAGTTATGTTGCTTGGGCCAAGTTCTTTTGCGAGAGCTAAAGTTAAAGTGTTGATTGCTCCTTTGCTAGCTGAATATAAACTCTCCATGCTTGCCCCAACAACTCCCCACATGGAAGAAATGTTGACGATTTTACCTTGTTTTTCACTTATCATATGTTGAGAAACAGCTGAGGTTAACATAACAACAGATTTTAGATTTGTGTCAAAGATTTCATAATAATCTGCTTCAGTTGTGTCTTGAATGAGTTGAAATTTGCTGATTCCAGCACAATTTATCAAACAATCAATCCTTTTATGTTTCTTGATAATTTTTGCAATCATTTCCTTGATTTGATTGGTGTTTTTTAAATCGCATTGAAAAGAATCTATATTGCAGTTTAGATTTTGTTTTTTTAGTTTTTCTATTGGTGATTTCGTTTTGTTGTAGACAAGGATTAAGTTATTGTTGTTTTTTGCGAGTTTTTTTGAAATTTCAATTCCAATTCCTCCACTCGCTCCTGTAATTAATATTGTTTTCATATTTTTATTATAATATATTTCCAATTTAAAATAAACAATTTTTAATTAATTTTTTAAATAATAAAATTAAAATCGTTGAAAACATTGACTTTAACAAAGTTAAATATTATAATAAAAACATGAAAAAGTTCATAAAATTTTTAATTATAGGGATTTTGGTGGTTTCTGTTGTTGTGGGAACTTGTGTTTTCTTTTTTAGAAAGCATGAAAAGAAGAACAACACAACAGAATCACTTGTTGCATATTTCAATTCAGAATCAAATGATAGCTTTAAACAAAAAATGTCAAATATGTCTTCGCTGGTGAATAGTGACGGAACAGATAGCAGATTGAATATAATTATTGAAACAAATGAGAATTTAGATTCAATTGTTAACGTTTTAATTTCATATCATATTGAATCTGGCACAAAAATTAACGATGAAGGCATTGCAAATTCATTTAAAAAGGTTAAATCTTCAAAATCAACATTGGAAGCAATGATGAATGAATACATCATTAAAGCAACTTCAACTTATTTTGATAGGCATTTAGGTGCAAATGATTTTTATATTAAAGCAAGTAAATATTTGGTTCAATATGCAGAGTTTGCAAAATTGATAAACAATAGTGTGGATGTTGATAAAAACGCAGATGTTAAATTTAATGTCTTTGATGTTTACTCAAATGTGGTTATTCAAACCTTTAAATTTTTAAACACTGATCAATCTTTAACTTCAAAAGTTGTTGTTAATAATGTAAGTAATATTGTTATTATGAATAATCGTTTTACAATCATTAATTCTATTGTTCAAACTTCAACTCCTTTATTTTCAAAAAATAATAATGATTTTAATAAGTACTATAACAACTGCAACAAAACAGAATTTGCTTCAAGATTGGCTGAAAACGTTGGCACAGTAACTAGTGTGGAACAAGATAATAATGAAAAAATTGCAACATATTACTTTAAGATGATTATGGGATTATAAAATATGAAGAGAAAAATTTTAAGTTTAATACTTGTTTTGATGCTTTTACCATTAGCATCTTTGTTTAGTGCGTGTGGTAAGAACGATGGTTATAATTTGAATGCATTAGATGAGGATTACCGAGAAATTGCTGAAGAAAACAATAATATTATTTTAAATGCAGATGGTTCGTTTTCATTTGACTATCAAGATAAAGATCTTAAACGAATAATAAATGAGACTGCGCCCTATAATCAGTTGTTAAAATATAATGACGTGTTGTACAATCTTATGGCTTTTGCAAATGAGTATATTGATGAATGTGCGAACAATTCAGGGACTTCAAACGTGCAAATAAAAAATCAAGTTCAAGAAGATTTGAAGGAATTGAAACATTCAATCAACGATGTTAATGAAAACATTAATATGCTCGCAGAAATGATTGTTAAAGAGTCTGATGCTAATGCTGGAGCATGTCTTTCAAGATTTGAGACAGTTTTGTATACATATGAAAGTGTATTTCAAAATGCAATAAGTTTTAGCACTTCTTTATCTGACTTGTATTTTAATTACATTTTAAATGAAGGTAATCCTAATGTTTATTCAAATGGATTTGAAAATTTTGATTCCGCAGTGGTTGTCAATAAGTTAAGAAGCAGAGTATATTTTCAAAAAAGTAATTTAAGTCAATGTTTTGTTGAAATGTATATTTATGAAAACTTGGCACATGAAGTTGCTTTTAGTTTGACAACATTTGATTTAAATAAATATAGTTATTTAGCAAATGTGAATTTGATTAATAAATCTTTTGAAGAGGCAACTGCGATTCAAGTTGCAAACAATCCAGCAAACAAAGAAAAATTCTATGATTTGGCAGTTCGTGCACAAAATTTGCAAGCAACACTAAGGAATGATCAAAGCAAATTCGTTAAGGCATGTAATGATATTGAATATTCATATGTGAAAGATAGTGCGGATGCAACTGCACACCAATTAATGTGTGCTCAAATCATTGAAGCGAATAATTCTTTAGTTTCAACATATAATTCAGTTTTAGCTGAGATGTTGACTATCGTGACAAGCGCAAGTTAAAACTAAAAAGGAAAATTTAAAATGACAGAAAAAGAATACTTAGAATTAGCAGAATTGTTGTATCCAAATGTTTTGGATACGACTTTTTACTTTGACAAATATAAACCAAGAAACATTAATGGTGAAGTGACTCGTATTGCTCCAAGCCCAACAGGTTATTTGCACATTGGACATTTATATCAAGCAGTTGTTCATAGAATGACAGCAAATGCAACTAATGGAATATTTTATTGTAGATTAGAAGACACGGATGGTAAACGTGAAGTTCAAAATGCCGGTCAAATTGCTTACGATATGTTATGTCGTTTTGGGCTTACACCTGATGAAGGTTATCGTGGTGAAAACAAAGAAGAAATTGGTGAATATGGACCATATGTTCAAAGCAAGCGTGTTGAAATTTATCGTACTTTTGCGCACGAACTTGTTAAACGTGGCAGAGCGTTCCCTTGTTTTTGTGAAATGGCGAACGGGAAAGAAGAAATTTTAAAACGTAGAGAAGAAGAACTTGAAAGTAACAATGATTTAGAAGTTAAAGATCCATGTAGAGATTTAACTTTGGATGAAATCAAAGAAAAATTAAATCAAGGAAAATCTTTTGCTTTAAGATTAAAATCTTGTGGAAATCCTGAAAACACTATTGAAATTGAAGATGTGATTTTAGGCAAACGCCAATTAAGAGAAAATGCGAAAGATGATGTTTTAATTAAATCTAATGGAATTCCTGTTTATGCTTTTGCTCATGTTGTTGATGATATGTTAATGAGAACATCAATCATTATACGTGGTCAAGATTGGTATCAATCACTTCCTGTTCATGTTGAATTATCAAAAGCCTTTGATTACGTTCCTTTTAAATATGCTCACACTCCAAATATTTGTAAACTTGACGAAACAACAGGAAACAAAAGAAAGTTAAGTAAACGTAAAGATCCGTTTGCAGATGTTAGGTTTTTCTTAAACAAGGGTTATCCAACTGTTGCTGTTGTTGAATATATTATTAATTTGTTGAATAGTGATTTTGAAATTTGGAGAAGAAACAATCCAGATTTACCATATCAAGAATTCCCATTTAGTGTTAAGAAAATTGGTGTTACAAATCCAATGTTTGATTTTGCAAAACTTAATGATGTTTCTAAAACTATTATTTCAAAATATACTGCCGAAAAAGTTTACGATGAATTACTTGCTTGGGCGAAAGAATGGAGTGAGAGTGACGAAAAAACAATTGTTGCAAACAAAGATATTTTAATCAAAGTTTTCTCAATTGACCGTGGAACACCTAGACCAAGAAAAGACATAACTTACATGAGTGAAGTTCTTGAGCTTTATAACTATATTTTACCGAACTTTAAGCCTGAATTTAACTTTGAATTAGGTGCGGTTGATAAGCAAAAATTGATTGCATTTTTAACCGATTATGCACAAAATTATGCCCCTAGTGTGGATAACTCATCTTGGTTTGAAGACCTTAAAGCAAAATCGCTTGAATTTAACTTTGTTGACAACAAAACTTATAAGCAAAATCCAAGTGAATTTGCTGGTTCAATTTCCGACACATCAAAGTTTGTGCGCATTGCAATCACTGGTAGAGAAAACAGCCCTGAACTTTTCAGTATTATGAAAATAATCGGCACAAAAGAATGTGTTAAACGTATTGAAAACTTAATTGAATTTTTAAAAGTCTAGTAAAACGCTAGACTTTTTCTTATTGTGATAACAACAAAACATATTTGCGTAGAAAATTGTTTTCTTAAAGATGGGAATTTTATATTTCCCTATCACTAAGAAGCAAGCATAATCGTTCAAGGAAAACACAAAATTCCCATAACAACATAAGTCCAATCAAACTTTTTTGAATGGAAAGCGGTATTTCATTTATCAAATTTTCAACAAATTTTGACTTTTTTCTTAAATTAGATGACTTTTGGTTTTAATTGATTTATTATATAAGTAACAAAATGGGGGTTTTAATGGAAAGATATATTTTTAATGAGTGTGTGTATTTAGGGGCAAATGCACGCGCTTGTTTGCCAGATGAACTTAAAAAACGTAAGTTTAAACGAGTTCTTTTAGTAACAGATGGTGTGATTATTAAAACTGGCGTTCTTCAAAAAGTTTCAAATCTTTTGGATGCTTCAAAAATTAAATATGCTATTTATTCCGACATTAAACCAAATCCAACAGTTGAAAATGTTCAAAACGGATTGCTTGAACTGAAAAAATCTAAAGCGGATGTTATTGTTGCTGTTGGTGGTGGAAGCGTTATCGACACAGCAAAAGGAATTGCAATCATTGCAACTAATAAAGATTACAAAGATGTTGTTAGTCTTGAAGGTGCGGTGAACACTCCAAACAAGTGTTTCCCACTTATTGCATTGCCAACAACAGCTGGAACTGCTGCTGAAGTTACAATCAACTATGTCATCACAGACACAAAAGCACAAAAGAAAATGGTATGTGTCGATCCTAATGACATTCCAATTATGTCAGTTGTGGATGCAGAACTTATGACAACTATGCCACAAGGTTTAACTGCCAGCACAGGTATGGACGCACTAACTCACGCAATTGAAGGACTGATTACTAAAGGTGCAACTCAATTTAGTGATATGTTTCATCTTGAGGCAATCAGAACAATTGCTGAATGGTTGCCAAAAGCTTATAAGAATGGTGACGATATTGTTGCTCGTGAAAAAATGGCATATGCACAATATGTTGCAGGTATGGGATTTTCTAATGTTGGACTTGGAATTGTTCACTCAATGGCACATCCACTTGGTGGACGTCATGACATTGCTCACGGTGTTGCAAATGCATTGCTTTTGCCAACAGTTATGGAATATAATGCTGAGTCTCCAGCAAAACCAAAATATCGTTTGATTGCGGAATGTTTTGGAATTAAAACTTTTGGAAAGAGTGATGATAAATGTGTTGCACTTGCAGTTAATGCGGTGAAAAAGTTATCAAAACAATTAAAGATTCCGCAAACTTTAACAGAAATTGGAATTAAACAAAAACATTTGGATGATTTAAGCCGTGATGCATATGCGGATGTGTGCACAGGTGGAAATCCAAGAGAAACAAGTGTTAAGGACATTAAGTCTTTATATAAATCAGTGCTTTAATAAAGGAGGGGTAAAATTATGAAAGCATTAACAGGTTATAGCGTTAACGAGAACGCATTCAAAGCAGGTAAAGAAGCTGCAAAAATGGCTGGAAAAGCAAAGGACGCAAAATTAGTTTTTGCGTATATCAGTTGTGATTACAACGTTAAAGAAGTTTTAAGAGGTATTAAGGAAGTTTATTCTTGTCCGGTTATTGGTAACACAAGTTTTACTGGTGTCGTTGTTCCTGAAGGTTACATTGGTGGCGACAAACCATTTGTTGGAATTATGGCTTTAAGCGATCCTAATATGGTTGTTGGTGTTGGTTTTGCTGCAAGAAAAAATTATCAAAGCGCAAGAGATGCTGGTGAAGCTGCCGCAAAAAAAGCTAGAATTATGACAAAAATGCCAGTCGGTGATGAACCAGATTTGATGTATATGACAGCAAGCCCAACTGAAGAAGAATTCTTCTTAAAAGGTGCAAATCGTGTTGTTGGTCGTGTTCCAACCTTTGGTGGTTCAGCTGCTGATAACACAATTGCTGGACAATGGAGTTTGTATCTTGATGATAAAGTTACTGGCGAAGGTGTTGCTGTTGCTTTAATTTACACAAAAGCAGGCTTTAAAAATGAATTTACTGGTGCATATCGTGAAACTGCCGACATGGGCATTATCACAAAAGTGGAAGGAACTCGTTGCTTGCAAGAAATTGATGGTGTTCCTGCTGTTAAAAAATATGCAAAATGGCGCAAAATGGATACTGCCGATTTAATGGGTGATAAACTATTATCTGAAACTATTTTAAGTCCATTGGGTGTTAAAGATAGACTTGGTGATTTAACTGCAATTCGTCATCCAATGTTTGCTAACGATGATTATTCAATGAACATTGGTGCAAATCTTAGTGTTGGCACAACTGTCATCAGAATGGAAGCAAGTGTTGATGAATTGATTAAATCTGTTGGAAACACTTTAAAAGCGTTGAAAAAGCAATGTGGAAAGAAAGAAATTGTTGCCTATCACTTAGTTCACTGTGGTGGCAGACGTGCTGGTATTGGTGATAGAATTAAAGAAGTTCATAAAGAAATCAAAAAAGTTGTTAATGATGTTCCTTTCATTATGGAATTCACTTTCGGTGAATATGGTTATGTTGATGATGGCAGAAACACAACAGGTGGTTTGATGTTGTCATTCACAGCATTTACTAAGTAGGAGGCCAAAATGCTTAACATAATTAACGGAAAAGAAGTTGAAGCAAGTGATAAGTCAACTATAAATGTTGTGAATCCTTTCACTGGAAGAAAAATTGACACTGTTCCAAATTCAACTGCAAAAGATGTTAAAAAAGCTGTTGAAGCTGCAAAAAGAGCTCAAATAAATTGGAAACAAGTCCCAGTTGCAAAAAAAGTTGAACTTTTAAAAATATTCTTAAATAAAGTGGATTTGAATAGTGATGATTTAGCTTTAACACTTTGCAAGGAAACTGGCAAACCAATCAATCAAGCGTATGCTGAAATTGGTAATATTCGTATTGGTTTTGAAGCTTTCATGGAAAAAGCAAAACATTTATACGGAAACGTTATTCCTGCAGGAACTGAGGCTGGCCAAGACAAAACAATTCAACTCACAGTTCGTGAACCTTTAGGGGTTATGGTTGCAATTATCCCATTTAACTTCCCTTGTGATTTGTTTGACCAAAAAGTTGCTCCTGCAATTTTGGCGGGTAACACAATCATTGTGAAACCACCTCATCAAAATCCTTTAACTTTAATTAAACTTGTTAAATTGATGCACGAAGCTGGCGTACCTAATGGAGTTGTGCAAGTAATCACTGGTGAAGGAAAGAAAACTGGTGAACCTTTGTCTAGTCATCCTGATGTTCATGGAATAACTTTCACTGGTTCAACTAAAGCAGGTGTTTCGGTTTATGAACAAGGCGCAAAACATCTTGCGCATGTTGCACTTGAACTTGGTGGCAACGATGCATTTATTGTTTTGAAAGATGCCGACATTGATTTGGCTGTTGAAGAAATGATTTGGGGGCGTATGTACAACACCGGACAAGTTTGTTGTGCAAGCAAACGTTTTATTGTTGATCAATCTGTTTTGAAAAAATTTGAAACAAAAGCAGTTGCTCGTGTTAAGAAATTGGTTGTGGGTAATCCTCAAAATAAGAAAACTGATATCGGTGCATTAATCACAAAATCGGCTTGTGAAAGAGTTCAAGCACAAATTAAAAATGCTGTTGCTCAAGGTGGAAAAATTCTTTATGGTGGCAAAGCAACAGGAGCACAAATTGAACCAACAATTATCACAAACATTCCTGCAACTGCTGATGTGGCAAAAGATGATGAAATCTTTGGACCAGTTGTAAGCATTATTCCTTGCGATGGTGTTGAAGAAGCAATTGAAATTGCAAATCAATCATCATATGGTCTTTCTGGTTGCGTGTTCACAAAAGATATGCAAACAGCATTCGATGTATGCTCAAGATTGGAATGTGGCGGAACTGTTATTAACGGAGCAAGTTTCCACAGAAGTTTTGAAATGCCATTTGGCGGATATAAACAATCTGGTGTTGGAACTGAAGGTGTTAT
>CAZTNT010000041.1:0-9078 GCA_964614965.1 uncultured Lachnospiraceae bacterium
GATTTGATTAGCTGATTCAATCCCCTTGTTATATTGATCTTTGGTTATTTTTCCGCTTTTTAAAAGATAATCAGGATAATAGTATTCACGTTTGCTTGCTCCCGCACTTGCACCTTGACCTTCTTTTTTAAACACAGCAAAGAATGTTTTGAATAGGATTTTAATGTCTCCAACAAAAGTGATGTTTTGAGAGTATTCTAAATCTTTTTTGAAAATTTCTTCCCAAGAAGATTCGCTTCTTCCGCCACTGATTTGAGATAAACAAGTGATTCCAGGGCGAACACTATAAGCTGGCATAATGTCTTCATCATAGAAAACCATATCTTTCACAAGACGTGGTCTTGGACCAATCAAACTCATATCCCCTTTCAAAATGTTGAAAAGTTGTGGAAGTTCATCAAGTCCAGTTTTTCTTAAGATTTTACCAAATTTTGTAATTCTATCAGCATCAGGTAACAAATTACCATTTTTATCTTTTTTGTTAGACATGCTTCTAAATTTATATAACTTGAAAACTTTGCCATCCTTTCCAGGTCTATATTGGGCAAAAATAACAGGATGCCCAATGGAAACAAGAGAAATCAAGGTTATGATTAACATAATTGGAGACAGCACAATAATTGCCACTAATGAAATTATAAAATCTAAAAATCTTTTAAAAAATTTTTGGTAAATTCCTTTTTTTTGTTTTTTTTCGTTCATGTTCATTTCCTCGCTGGTATTATAGCATAAAAAGAAAATATTTTCAACATAAATTTAAAAGATTCCAAATTTTTACAATAATTATACGTTAATGTTAAGTTTAAGTGATTTTGTTTTAGATTTTAAAGAATTGAGAATTGATTTTAATTGGTTGTTAGATTGATCAATTATTTGGGAACAGTTATGAAACTGTTGCTTTTGAATCAATTCAAATTGTTTATTGTTGCTAGAAAGATTATTTTTTAAAACTTCTAGGGATGTATCATTTAATTTTAAAAGGTTGAATATTTCGTTGTAAGCTTGCTCAAGACACAGGTCTATTTGTTTCATTTTAGGAATAAGATTTAAGTAAAAAGAATCAAGCTTTGCTGGTTCGAAGTTGTTATTTAAAAAATTTTTAATTAGACAAATTTTGATATAATCATCAATCAAAGATAATTTAATTTTATTTTTCGTCATATTTCACCATAATTTATTATATGATTTATTTTTTATTTTTATCATGTGCTTATCAATTTCCTTGACCAAAATAAAAAAAATTTGATATAATTCAATCATTAAGGAGTTTTAAAAGAAGTGGAGAATCAAAAGTTAGATTGTTCGGTTGTAATTCCAATGTATAATGCGGAAAAGTTCATTGAACAGACTGTTAGGTCTGTTATGAATCAAACAATGAAAAATTTTGAAATCATATGTGTGGATGATTGTTCAACTGACAAAACATGTGAAATTGTCGAAAATCTACAAAAAGAAGATGCTCGAATTGTTTTGCTAAAAAATGAAACAAATTCAAAAGTTTGTGCAACAAGAAACTATGGAATTCAACAAGCAAAAAGTGACTGGATTGCATTTTTGGATGCGGACGATGAATGGAAAGAAAATCATTTGGAAGAGTTGATGAAAAGACAAAAAGAAACAAAAGCAACAATTGTTCATTCTTCATATTCATTTATGACGCATGAAGGTGAAAAGTTAAGTTCGGACTTTATTGTAAATGATTCAATAACCTATAAACAATTATTTTACCAAAATAAAATCTTACCTTCAGCATCGATGTTTAAGAAAAGTTTATTGCTTAGTCATCCATTTTATGCTGATGAAGTGCATGAAGATTTCCTTTGTTGGTTGAACATTTTGAAGGAAGAAAAAGTTGCTTTTGGTGTTAAAACTCCAACAGCTGTTTACAGGCTCACAGCTGGTTCAAGATCAAGAAACAAATTCAAGGCAATCAAAATGTCTTATAATACATACAAAAAACATGGTGTTGGATTCTTTAAGAGATGCTTTTACACTTTGTGTAATGCAATAAATGGTTTGAGAAAATATAGCAAGATAAAGAAAACAAAAGCTTAAGATATTGATATAGTTTAGTTTAAAAATTAGAAAAAAAGAGGACATTAATAGTTCTCTTTTTTGTAATATTGTGTTGAAGATGTTGAACAATCGCAATATGTTGTATAATTCCAATTTTATCACATATTAATATTATATCTAAGACATTGGTTTTGATGGCAAAAGCAAGTGTTTTTATAAATAATTTGTTGTAAAATGAGATTTCTTTTCTTAAAAAGCTAGTTTTTTGTTGAAAAATCTTGTAAGTTGTGTTAATATAAAACTAAGTAAGGAATTGAAATTGGTTATAACAAAAGACAAAACAAATGAAAACATTGTTGGGATTAAGAATGTTCTTAATGTTTTTTTGCTAAAAAATTTTTCAAACATTTTGTCTAAAATGTCACAATTGTTCAATGATTTGATTGAACAAAATCTTTTAAAAAGGAATTTGCATGAAGAAAGAAGTTAAATTAAAGAATGCAAGAGTGCTTTTGTTATGTTCAACCGATAATATGATTTGGCAATTTTTAATTCCTCACATTAGAGATTTGCAAAATTATGGAGCAACAATTGATTGTGTTTGTTCTAAGACTGGATTTTGGTTTGATGAATTAAAAAGTAAGTTTAATCTTAACATGATTAATATTCCAATGACGCGTTTGCCGTTAACTTTCAAAAACCATGGTGCATACAGAACTTTAGTGGCTCTTCAAAATGAAAATAAATACGATTTAATTTATTGTCAACAACCTGTTGGTGGAATGATGGGCAGATTGCTTGGAAGAAAGTTTAATATTCCAGTAATCTACACAGCTCATGGTTATTTCTTCTTCAAAGGAAATAACTCTGTTAAAAATCTTATTTTTAAATTTGCTGAAAGAGTTATGTCAAGGTGGACTGATATTTTAATCACAATGAATGATGAAGATTATGCGGCAAGCAAGAAATTTAAATGCAAAAATTGTTACAACATTAGTGGTATTGGTCTTGATCTTGATAAGTACGACAATGAACCATTTGATAAAGTTGAATTTAAGAAGAGTTTAGGTTTAAAAGAAAAAGACAAAGTAATTTTGTCTGTTTCAGAATTTATAAAAAGAAAGAATCATGAAACAATGATCAAGACTTTTGCTAAGTTAGCAAACGAAAGAAAAGATGTGAAATATGTTCTTTGCGGAAACGGAAAGTTAATTATAAAAATGCAAGAGTTAGTTAACAAACTTGATTTGAATGATAAAGTTATTTTCTTAGGTTATAGACGTGATGTTAATAGAATTATGCAAGTGAGTGATGTTTTCTATCATCAATCGTTGCATGAAGGATTAACAATGAGCATTATGGAAGCAATGTATTTTAAATTGCCAATTGTTGCTTCTTCTGTTAGGGGTAATAAAAACCTTGTGACAACGGAGGGAGGATTTTTAACAAAAGCGAAAGATATTAATTCGCAATTAAATGCTTTAAAAAGTTTGTTAGACAATGAAAACTTGCGCAAATCAATGGGTGAATGCAATAGAAAGCAAGTTGATAAATACTTGTTAAAAAATGTGAGAAGAGAACTTAAAGAAATTTATGAAAAAAATCAACTAATATAGGTTGGTTTTTTTGTTGATTTGACATTAGTTGTTTTATATGCTATCATGTGTATATGAAAAAATTATCCGTTATTGTTTGTGTACATAATACTGATGAATCTTTATTTAAATGTTGTTTAAATTCAATTTTTGCATCTACTTTAAAAGATATCGAAGTTATTGTTGTGGATGATGGTTCAACGAAAAATTATGAATCTGTTTTAAAAAAATTTGATGTTAAATATTTTAAAACTGAAAATAGGGGCACGTTGAGTGCAAGAATATATGGTGTCAAACTAAGCACTTGTCCATATGTTTGTTTTGTTGATTCAGATGACACGATTTCGTTTAATTATTTAGAAGGGAGTTTAAACTCGATTAGTGATGCAGATATTGTGATTAATGATTGGGCATTTGACACAAACAGCACAAAATATTATTGCTTAAATGATTCTTCAATTAATTCAAACTTTGTTTCACATGAACCTTTGAAAAAGTATTTTTCTCAACAAGGAAAAGAACATTCAACATATGTGCTTTGGAATAAAATTTTTAAAAGAGAAATTATTCTTTCTGCATGTGCTGAAGTTGAGAAATTAAACATTCAGTATTTAGTTTATGCAGAAGATGTGTTGTTAACTTATTTTGCTTATGCATTTGCGAAAAAGATTCTTAATACGCATGTAGGATATTATTTTTATAGAGTACATTCTAGCCAACAAGTAACAGTTCAAAGTAAAGAAAAGTTGTGTGGTCATGTTGTTGCAATCACTGACGTGTTTAATTTGATTGAACAAGATTTAAAGGAAAAAAAAGTTTTTGAAAACTATCAAACAGATTTTCAAAATTGGAAACAATTGTTATGTTCAACTAATTATACGATTGCAAAAAATTATAAATCACAAGAATTAAATGATTTCATAAAAGAAAAGTTCAAAAATTGCAAACTAAAAAAAGTTGGTTTCTTTAGTGATTATGCATATTCGAATCAAAAAGTCTTTCCTGTAAACATTGAAGAAATTGATAAATATTTACAAAAAGTTTTCTATTCAAACAAGTTTTTTAAAGTGTTTGTAAAAAAGAATAGTTATGCTTACAAAGAATTAATTAAAATGAAAAAGATTTTTGACTTAAATTTTATATTTTCAACTAGGAAAGATGCAAATCTACTTTTTCCTAAAGAAAAAAATTCGTTTAAACAGAAACTAATTCACAACACATTTATTTTCAAAATTGGTGTTTTATTGTTCCCAAAAGGAAGCAAGGTGAGAGCATTTTTAAAAAGGAAGTTATAAAAAAGCCCCAACGTTTTGGGACTTTTTTATTGTGTGGCGACAAACTAAATTTTTCAGATTTAGCGAATAAATTATTTATTTTCTAATGATTTACAATATTTCACATATTCTTGAACAACTTCTTGGCTAGGTCCGCACATATGAGCATGATTATCTTTAATCCATAACGCATTCTTGCAAAGACGTGTTACTTCATTCATGGCGTGTGACACATATATTAAAGTTGTTCCTTGTTTGAGTATTTCTTCGATTTTCTTTTGACATTTTTGTCTAAAATTAATGTCTCCTACAGCTAAAACTTCATCAACTAATAAAATATCTGGTTGTACATCAACGGCAATGGCAAATCCTAATCTTGAAAGCATTCCTGATGAGAAGTTTTTTAAAGGGACGTTCATAAATCCTTCAAGTTCTGCGAACTTTACAATAGAATCATATTTAGCCAACATTTCCTTTTTTGAAAAACCCAAGATGGCACCATTTAAAAAAACATTTTCTTTGGCGGTTGATTCCATATCAAATCCTGCACCCATGCTAATAAGAGGCGCAATGGTTCCATTAATTCTGATTTCGCCTTTAGTTGGTTGAAGAATTCCGGCAATAACTTTTAATAATGTTGTTTTTCCGCTTCCATTAAGACCGATTAAAGCAAGAGATTCTCCTCTTTTTACTTCCAAGTTTATATCATTTAAAACCCAAAAAGATTCATATCTCATTTTACCTTTAACCAATTTCACGAAGAATTCTTTTAAGGTATTGATTTTTTCAGTGGGTTTGTTAAATTTAAGACTTAAATTTTCAATTTCAATAACATTATCTTCTTTAATCTGTTTTTTTTCTTTCATGATTCTCCTTAAATGTAAAGAATGAATTTCTTTTTTGTTAATTTAAAAATAGTATATCCGATAAGTAACATAGCAACAGCCCATGCGTAACAAATTAAAAATTCCAAACCGCTCGGGATTGTACCCCACTGAATTATATTTCTGAAAGCTGTGATGAAATGAGTCATTGGATTTAAGCCAATAATTTTTGTTATAGTTTCATTTTTTAATGAGCTAGCTGTGTAGAAAAGAGGTGTTAAATACATCCATAATGTCAAAAACACTTCATATAGATGTTTGATGTCTCGAAAGAATACATATAAACTAGAAACGACGAATCCAATTCCTAAAGAGAACAATAGCACTGCGGGAACAATTGTTATAGTTAAAATAATTGTCCAGTGGAAAGGTTGTTTAACAATAAGCATGATGATAATGAGAGCAACAAATGAAACTCCAAAGTTAACTAAAGCTGTGAACATGCTTGAAATAGGGAAAACAGAATAAGAAATTTTAACTTTTTTAATCAAGCCTGAATTTGTAACCATGCTGGTTAAAGATTGTGATGTGATTTGTCGCATCATATTGAAAATTAAGTTACCACAAAACAAATAAACAGGGTAAATTCCAACTCCAACACGATTGCCAAACAGCTTAGAAAAAACAAGCGATAAAACTAGCATATTTAAAAGTGGATTTAAAACTGTCCACAAAACACCTAATACCGAATTTCTGTATTGTGCTTTAAAATTTTTGTTTACCAATGCTTTTAAAATATTGCTATTCTTACGCATTTTATCGAATAATTGATTTTGTTTTCTCTTTGAAATGCTTGACATAAGTGTATCCTTCTTCGTCATTATAATACAATTAATAAGAGAAAGTCAAGCAAAGAATTGAAGGAATTCAAGAGTTTACTTTGTGTTAATCTCTTGCATTTTTTTTAGAATTGTGATAAAGTGATAATGCTTAAATAATTAGGAGTATACAAATGGGAAAAAAAATAGTAGTGTTTGGTCTAGGTTATGTCGGATTGTCAAACGCAATTCTTCTTGCACAAAAAAATGAGGTTGTTGGCATAGAAATTGTTCAAAGCAAAGTCGATTTATTAAACAATAAGAAGTCACCAATTGTGGATAAGGAAATTTCAGAATATTTAACAACTAAAGATTTGAACTTGATTGTCAAAACCAATGATGATGAATTTGCAAAAACAGCTGATTTTATAATTGTTTCAACACCAACTAATTTTGATGAAGAAAAAAATTATTTTGATACAAGTTCAGTTGATGCAGTTATTTCAAATCTTGCAAAGATTAATTCTCGAGCTACAATTGTTATTAAATCTACAATACCAATTGGATACACAAAGAAGGTTCAAGATAAATATCCAAATCTTAGGATTTTCTTTTCTCCTGAATTTCTTAGAGAAGGACAAGCGCTTAAAGATAATTTGTACCCATCAAGAATAATAGTTGGATGCAACAAGATTGATAAATCATGTGAAGAAAAGGCGGTTGAGTTTGCAAATCTTTTGAAAGAAGGTGCAATCAAACAAGATATGCCAATCATCATCATGAATTACGCTGAGGCTGAAAGTGTTAAATTATTTTCAAACACATATTTAGCAATGAGAGTTGCTTATTTTAATGAGGTTGATGATTTCGCAATCAAAAACAATTTAAACACAAAAGAGATAATTGAAGGAATGTGTGCAGATCCAAGAATTGGTAATTTTTATAATAATCCATCTTTTGGATATGGTGGATATTGTTTTCCAAAAGACACAAAACAATTAAAAGCAAACTATAATGGAATTCCAAATAGTTTGATAGATTCAATTGTAGATAGTAATGTGATAAGAAAAAAATTTATTGCAGACTCATTGATAGAAAAAACGTTATCAACTGAGTTGGTGGGAGTATATCGTTTGATTATGAAGTCAAATTCTGACAATTGTAGATCAAGTGCAATATTCGATATTATTAAAATGGTTGCAAAAGAAAGAAAAGTTATCATCTTTGAACCAACAAATGTTAATATCGAACTGGAAAATTGTACATTTGTAAACAATCTTTCAGAGTTTAAAGAAAAAGCAGATATTATTGTTGCAAATAGAATGGATGATAATATTAAAGATGTAAAAAATAAAGTATATACTAGAGATATTTTTAATAGGGATTAAAGGGAAAATTATGGCGAAGAAAAAGATAAAAATAAATAAAAGTTTTATCAAAGAAGTAGTAGACATTGTTTTAATTACAGATGATAACTATGTAATTCCGACAACGGTTACTATACAATCAATAATTAACAATGTATCTGATAACAAAGATTATAATATTTTCATTTTGTGTGATAATGTCTCAACAACAAACAAAAATATTTTTAAAAATTGTTGTATAAATTTATCTAATGTGAAGATTGAAACAATTGATGCGAATCTTAAAGATTTGGAAGAATTGCATGATTCTAACAATGGAAACTTTATGGTTGCGACAACTACTGCTTTATTAAAATTTAATATTGCAGAAATTTTCAAAAACTTAGATAAGATTTTATATCTTGATGGAGATCTTTTAGTAAACTGTGATGTCGCAGAAATTTTTAAAACACAACTTGATGATAATTATGTTGCAGCTGTTCGCGACTTGCCTCAAGTTCTCTTTGATAAACAAGATTTTGGTGAAGACAAAGATTACTTTAACTCAGGTGTTATGCTTTTAAATTTGAAAAAGCTTAGAAAAGATAAAGTTCGTGATCTTTTGATTAAAACTAAAAAAGAGTCTGTAAACGATAAACTTATGGATCAAAACGTTTTGAATAAAGTTTTTAGGTTTAAAGTTCTTCAACTCCATTTTAAATACAATATGCCTTATTGTTTATTCTCAACTCTTCGCTCATTTGATTATTCTCAACTTTCTGCGTATTATGATGTCGACATTAGGGGCATCGAGGACTTGAAGCAATATGACTCAATAGTGCATTTTTCATCATACCTTAAACCGTGGATTTTTAATGATTCACCTTATGCAGCAGAATGGTATGAAGTGTTTGTTAATTCTCCAGCAAAGAATCTTCCTTTAACCCGAGTTTCTTGCATTGGGCAAAATCTTAATTCTTTTAAGAAGTTAAAAAATATTTTAAACAATAAAAACAATGCAGATGCTAATGGAAAAACAATTGTTCCAAAAGCACCAATATCACCACAATATGATATTTCTATTGTTATCCCTTGTTTTAACCAGGAAGACAATATTGAAGCTTGCTTAGAAAGTGCAGTAAATCAAACACTAAAAAATATTGAAATTATTGCTGTGGACGATGGATCAACAGACCGTTCTCTGG
>CAZTNT010000042.1:0-9042 GCA_964614965.1 uncultured Lachnospiraceae bacterium
AATCTGTTTAAATCATTAAAATCAATTAAATTATTTTTTTCTTTAATTTTATTATAATTTTTAATGAAATTTTTTAATAAATTAATAAAAATATTTAAATATTTTAATATTTTTTCGTTTTTTTCTTCATAATCTTCACCAATTTGATTATTTTCTAATTCTTTTTTCAAATTGTTTAAGTCAGATATTTTACTAACTATAGAAGCCAAACAAACATTGTCTGCATATTCTTTAGGGGAAAACCTAATGCTCTCAAAACTAAACAAGATTTTTAAATTTGTTTTAAAACAAACTTGTGAATTCAACTCATTTAAAATGGTTAGCATTGGTTGCAATTTTTCTTGAACACTAGTTGTTAAAGTTGAAAAACATTCAATAACTTCTTCGCATAGCTTTTGTGCTGTTTCACAGATATAAGAATTAACAACATTTTCACTTTTTACACTATCAGAATATTCATCCAAACAATCTTGCAAGAATTTTTCATAATCTTCAATGTTGATTATGTTGTTATAACTATTCAAAATTAACTCTTGCAATGTTTCCAAGTTTCTACTGTTTCCGCCGAACAAATCCAACATTAAATTAATTTCACCATTTAACTTATCAAAATCATTAAAAGTTTTTTTCATGGCCTTAGTTAAATAAAAATCTTTTGTTGCATCACTAACAATTTCAATGTTAGGATTTATTTCCAAATCATAAAAATATTTTTTAATAGTTTTTGAGGCAAATCCATCAATAGTATCAATGCTAGCAGTGTCAATTTTTTCAATTATTGTAAGAATTCTCTCTTTTTCAGATTCGCTTGCTGAAATAATAACATCTTTTAATTTTTTAATTAATCTTTCCTTCATCTCTTGAGCAGCAAGAACTGTAAACGTCACAACCAGCAAATTATCAACGTCAACATTATCCTTTAACAGTAGGTTTGAAATTTTTTCAATCATTACTGTTGTTTTTCCACTTCCCGCACCTGCGCTCACCAATTGATTTTTCTTTTTAGCGTTGAGAATGTCCGCTTGCACACCTTTAAATTCTTTCATCTTGCACCTCCTCAAAACTGCTTAAATTAACTTTGTTTGATTTTCGATACTCGATATCATTTGATTTTTTCAAACAAACATGTATATATGGACAATATTCACAAGGTTTGCTAACATCGCTTGGTGTTGGTGCAATATATCCAGACCTCATTTCCTTAACTGCATTTTCACTGACCAGCTTTGAATAATTTTTTAAACGATTTAATTCATTAACATCAAGTTCTTTAAATCCACCTTGTTTTGCAATCTCATCTTTCTTAGTTAACTTGACGTTAACAATGTCACTCTTTTTTCCAGCTTCAAGCCGTCTATCAAAAGCACGCACAACAAAATCTTCAGCCAAATAAAAACCTTTTAATGAATATGTGTTAGAAAGTTCTCTTGTGTAAGCATTATGAAGAGGCAAATAAAAACTTCCAACAGCACGTTTTTTTAGCACTCTTTCCATCGCACATGAATATAAAAATAATTGTAATTTATTGCCATAATAAAGTTCTTTTAAACTTGCATCAGCTCTGCCAGATTTATAATCAACAATTCTGAACATATCATCACACAAGTCTATTCTGTCAACTTTCCCGATGATCGAAATATTCTTAAGTTGCAACGCTTTATCATCTTTAAAATCATATTCAAAAAATTTCGGTACAAAATCAGAGTTATCATCTATGTAATTCACCGCGTTAACAACCCTAACTGCTTCATCTATTAAATTCACTAAAATTGGACTATCAACATTTAATTTTAATCTTTCAACCTTATCAACACATTTAAAAACTTCTGTTTTACAAAAATCATAGATATCATCAACTTTTTTGTTAAGCTTATAATATTTAAACATAATTTCATGCAAAACATTTCCAATGTCGAGTGACAAAATTTCAGTTTCTACACGTGGCTTAATTTTTACAACATTAGTTAAGAATGCGTAAAATGGACATTTGAAATAATTTTCCAAAGCTGTTGCTGAAATTGTTTTTAAATCATCAAAAATATTTAAATTTTCTTGAGAAATTTGTGAGAAATTTTTATTTTTTATTAATTTTTCATTAAATTTTTCGTTGCTTTTATTAAATCTTGATAAATATTCAATATAATCCCATTTTGACAAAGCAATATGTTTTTCAAAATCAAACCTTGAAATTGGCACAATATTCATAACATCTTTATCTGTTTCAACTTGAATTTTATCACACATTTCCTTAACTACTTCGCTTGATGAATTTGAATAAGTTAAAGTTAGTTCCCTCTCAAAACACATCATTAAATTAAACAGTCTCAACTTCGAGAGTTTATTAATATGTGCAATTGTAGGGCTGAGTTTGTTTGCAAAATTCAACTTTTCAATTTCAGAATCCAAAATAATACCACAATCATATTTCAAATTGGGTGCATTTTCGTGTGTTAAACCAACAATATAAAATTCTTCAAAAATTTCCATTGTGTTGTTGGCATCAACAACTTTAACAGCATCAAGACTAAGTGGCAAATTGTTAATCTTCACGATGCTTGCACAATGAATTAATATATCAAGAAAAGATTCAATATCTATATTAGGATTAAATTTTAGAATGTCTTCAAAAAGTGAGAGAATCACATCTTGTGATTTGTTCATTAAAACTGAATTAAACACATCGCCATCAGCAATTTCTTGCATTGTTTGTTCAATGTTCAATACTTCACCAATCTCTTTAAATTTAAAAATCAAATCATCAACTTGTGCGTTTTTATCAAAAGTTATCAACTTAATAAAATCAATAAATTTTTGTTTAACTTCTTCATCAATGTCAATATTCATTTGTTGAGTTATCTTGCCATGAAATTTAATTGCCAAAAGTTTTTGAATTATTGTTCTTTTTTCAGTGTTATCAAGTTCAAAGAATGGAGAATTTATTAAATCAATCAAGTTATCCAGACCATAACCTTCAAGATTATATTTTAACACATTAATAAAAAATTTATATAAAACACTTTTATTTAATGAAATTTCTGTGTCTAAATAGTAATTAATTTCATATTTATCAAAAATTTCTTTAATTTTATTTATATTATTTTCAAGATTAAATACAGCAACACCAAATTGTTTAAACTGCTTATTGTTTAAAACTTTGTGCCGAATATTTCTTGCTACAAATTCAATTTCATCTTTTATGTTGTTTCCAGAATAAACCTGAATAATGTTATCTGTTAGTAAATAATTGTTTTTTGTTAACGCATATAAGTTATTTTCCAAAAATTGTATTAACTTGTTTGTTTTACACTCAAAATCACAAATTTCAAAAGGGAGTTGATTTAAATAAGCAATATTTTTAAGTTGAGAGATGATTTCATTGTTATATAAAAACTTATTGCTTCCATTGGAATAATAATTTAAAACATTCACCTCTGCCACTTTTGCGAGTTGTTCAATTATTGCATATTCAATTGCCGTAAAATCATCAAAGCCAACAAAAAGCAGTTTTGAATTTTCTTTACCTTTTGCAACACTCATGGTTGACATTAAAAACATATCTGAAGCATCCAAAAAACCAGCTTTACCAATTTCATATTGTTCATAAACAAGCGCCAAATCTTTTATCTTTCCTGTTAAACGAGCATCATTTGAAGAAAAGTTTTTCATCTCTTCAAAATTAATTTTGCTTGCTTTTAATTGACCTATTGTTCTAAAAATATCTTCAGCATAAGAAAATGAATATGCTTTGTTCTTTAAAACTTCAAGTTTGTTAAAATTTTCATTCAAAATTTTATGAATAAGTAAAATGCTTCCCACTTTAGAAATTTGTTTATCTTTTTCAACAAAGCAAGATTTTTTTGCAAATCTGTTGAGAGTTGACACTTTAATATTGAAACTCGCAACAATATTTAAATGTTCAAATAAAAACTTTTCCATAAACAAACTAAGTTTGTCTGGAACAATGATTTCTATTATCTCTTTATCATTCTCCTTACAAAAGTCAACTGCTTTATATAGTGCCGAATGAAGAGATTTAACATTTAATATCTTTATCATGCACCAATTCTAACACAAAGTAACAATTTTTGCAATCCCTAAAGATAACACAGATATTAATTATTTGAATAATTATTTAAGTTTATCACATAATACACTTGGAGGTGCTATATGGCTAATAGTAAACAATGGAAACCAGGTGAACAAGTTCCAGAATCAGCAACTTATGTTGCATATGATGCTGAAGGACACAATGGTGGCTCTCTTTACTTAGAAAAAGGTAAAAGATTCCCTGCCACTCAACATTCTGGTAGCTATTACACTAAAGGTGAATAGTCTCTATTAATTGCTTTAAAAAAGCAAAAAAAGCGATGAAATCTCACCGCTTCAAAAAGGACCACATCAGTGGTCTTTTTTTTACCAACCATCTATTTCAATAAACTTGAATGTTACAGGTCTTGCAGAAGGAAAGCTAAATAGATTTGCCTCAAAATTCCAAGTGTCTCCAGCTGCTAGATTGTTTATATTATCTAATGCAGTTCCAAGATTATTTCCATTCGCATCATATATCGCATATTCAATTTGAACATACGAATAATCTTTTCCTGTGTTATTTCTCACAATCCCAGTAACTTTTGCTGAATATCCCAGATATTCATTATATTCCACACTTAATGACGCATTGGACACCTCTAATTTACCTTTTTTAAAATCACCAAACAAACTAAATAAAGCACCAATAATCACAATAACACCGACAAAAGCAAACACAATACCTACTACCTTATTTGATTTATTATTACTAGAGTTTTCAATTAATCCTTTATCTTCCATATTTTCCTCCTTTGTGAGATGATATATAATCCTATTATAACAACTTTAGGATGATATGTCAACTAAAGAATGATGTATCATCCTAAAATTTTTGAATTTTTATTTAAACTAAGAATAGAATAATTACAAAGGATAAAATATGAAATCTATCAATGATGCAGTTGTTGAAAGATTATGCAAACTAATGGGAGAAAGAAATTTAACACAATATAGACTAGCACAACTTAGCGGAATTCCATTTCCGACCATTAAAAGCATAATGCAAAAAAGAACTAAAGGAATAACTTTAAAAACTATTATAATGCTCGCCGATGGCTTAGGCATAACTCCAAGTGAGTTTATTAACGATGTTTCATTTTTATCAGAAAATCTCAATTTAGACTAACTAGACCACCGATATGGTCTTTTTCTAGCCCTCTTATTTTTTTTGCTCATCAACAAAATTATTCAAAATTTGTACCAATTAAGAGTTGACAAAACTTTTAATTCCTGTTATAATTAGTTTGTTTTAATAATAAAAACAATTCGAATTGTGGTTACTCTCATTTTGGAGAGTTACTCAAGAGGTCGAAGAGGCGTCCCTGCTAAGGATGTAGGCGTCGAAAGGCGCGCGAGGGTTCAAATCCCTCACTCTCCGCCAAAAAGAGTAACCAATTCAGCTACCTTTAAAGGTGGTTTTTTTTATTCTTCTAGCATTCTAATTATCTAAATTTCCTATTTATTGTTTCATATCTAAGCAATTCTTTTAAAATATTGTTAGCATAATGCGCTTTAATTTGAGAATATTTTCGTTTCTCTCCAATTTTTAACATTTTACCAACATGCGAAAATCCAAATAATGCTGGTGGCAAATGCGTGAAAAGGTCGTTAATGTTTCTAACAACTGTAAATCTTTCCCATCTGCACTTAACCGCCTTATATTTGAATCCCCAAAACACTCTTGGTGAACCAAACCCATATCCTTCGATATTATTTCTCAAATCTGGACGATTATACCAAACATATTCATGGCAAAGCATTGCAATTGCAGCTCCATGAGAATAACCTGTGATAATAATCTTTTTTATATCTTTATTTAAAATATCCTTTTTTAACATTGGCTCAATTTCTTGCCAAGCCTTCAAGAAACCTCGATGTGCAAACCATATTGTTTTACCCATCCTTTTATAAGCTTTTGCTGGAAAGTTGAAATTAATTCTCCAATCATTCACACCTTTAGAATAATCAAAAAATAAATACAATGTTTCATTAACTCTTTTCATTGCGTAGTTTGAAGAAATTCCAACTTGTTGATATGGAATTATTAGGCATAACAAAAACAAAGAAAAAAGATTCATTTAAACCTCAAAATTTAACATATTTTATTCATAAACTTAAAAACGCGACACAAAAAAAGATATGCATATATGTGCATATCTTTTTTCATTAAACAACAATGTTGAAAATTCTACCTGGAATGTAGATAATTTTCTTCACTCCTGTTGCAACATAATCTTTAACTTCTTCCAAAGCTGTTTCTTTAATTTCATCTTCGCTCGCATCTTTATTAATAGTTATCTTTCCACGAAGTTTGCCATTAACTTGAATTGGAATTTCAACCGTGTCAACAACCATTTTGCTTTCGTCATAAGTTGGCCATGATTCATATGCAATCGTGTTTGTGTGTCCAAGTTGTTCCCACAATTCTTCTGTCATATGAGGACAAATTGGATTGAGAAGTTTCACAAATCCTTCAGCGTAAACTCTAGGGAAATTTTCTTCCTTTTGAAGAGCATTAATGAAAATCATCATTTGAGAGATTGCCGTGTTAAAGTTAAGAGTTTCAAAATCTTCAGTAACTTTCTTAACTGTTTGATGATAAATTAAATCAAGATTTTTATTTTCACAATCAGTGATATTTTTTTCTTGATAAATCTTCCAAACCCTATCCAAGAACTTTCTTGAGCCTGCAACACCATTATTATCCCATGGCTTGCTTACTTCCAATGGACCCATAAACATTTCATATAAACGCAATGTGTCCGCACCATATTTAAACACAATGTCATTAGGATTTACAACGAATTCTGGATAACGTTTACCCATTTTAATTCCGTTTGCACCCAAAATCATTCCTTGGTGAACCAATTTTTTAAATGGTTCTTTTGTTGGAACCAATCCTTTATCAAACAAATAATTATTCCACATTCTTGAATATAATAAATGTCCAACCGCATGTTCTGGTCCACCAACATACAAATCAACAGGCATCCAATGCTTGAGCAATTCTTGATTTGCAAATTCTTTATCGTTGTGTGGATCAATATATCTTAAGTAATACCAACTTGAACCAGCACTTCCTGGCATTGTGCTAGTTTCTCTTTTGGCTTTTTTCCCATTAATAACAACATTAACCCAATCTTGTGCTTTTGTAAGTGGACTGCTTCCATCTTTACCTGGTTTATAGTCATACAATTCAGGTAAAATCAGCGGAAGTTCTTCAACATCTAATGCTTTTGTTGAACCATCTTCAAAATGAACAACAGGAATAGGTTCTCCCCAATATCTTTGACGAGCAAAAATCCATTCACGCAATCTATAATTTACAGTTTCTCTTGCAACTCCCATATCAACCAGTTTCTTTGTTATTGCTTTTTTTGCTTCTTCAACTGTAAGACCTGTAAATTCTTCTGAATTAATCAACTTGCAACCTTTTCCAAGATAATCTTGTTTTTCAAAAGCACACTTGCTAACGTCTCTACCATCAATAACTTGAATCATTTCAATGTTATGAGCAATTGCATACTCAAAATCTCTTTGGTCATGACTTGGAACTGCCATAACCGCACCGGTTCCATAACTTGCCAAAACGAAATCACCAATAAACACTTTAACCTTTTTCCCATTCACAGGATTGATTGCGTAAATTCCCTTTAATTCACAACCAGTTTTTCCTTTATTGAGTTCAGTTCTCTCCATGTCGGATTTCTTTGCCGTTTCATCAATATAAGCTTTAACTTCTTCCCAATTTTGAATTTTATCTTTAAGTTCTGCCACAAGTTTATTTTCTGGAGCAAGAACCATAAATGTTATACCATAAATAGTTTCAATACATGTTGTAAAAATTGAAAATTTACCGCCACCAACCAACTCAAACTCGACCTCAACACCTGTTGACTTTCCAATCCAGTTCCTTTGCATTGTTTTTGTTGATTCTGGCCAATCAATTTCATTCAAACCTTCCAACAATCTATCGGCATATTTAGGCATGTCAATTACCCATTGTTTCATATTCTTCTTAACAACAGGATATCCACCACGTTCACTTTTCCCATCAATAATTTCATCGTTAGCTAAAACACAACCCAATTCTTCACACCAGTTAACAGGAATTTCTTCACATCTTGCAAGACCATCATTATACAACTGATTAAAAATCCATTGTGTCCATTTATAGTATTTAGGGTCACTTGTTTGAATCTCTCTATCCCAATCAAAAGAAAAACCAATATTTTTTAATTGTTTTGTGAAATATTTAATATTTTCTTGCGTAAATTTATCAGGATGATTACCTGTTTCAATTGCAAATTGTTCAGCGGGAAGACCAAATGAATCAAACCCCATTGGATGCAAAACATTAAAACCTTGCATTCTTTTCATTCTGCTTACAATATCTGATGCCGTGTACCCCTCTGGATGACCTGCGTGCAAGCCACTCCCTGACGGATAAGGGAACATATCTAATGCGTAAAATTTAGGCTTTGAAAAATCCCAAACATCTGTTTTAAATGTTTGATTATCTTCCCAATATTTTTTCCATTTTTCTTCTATCTCTTGGTGATTATATTCTTGCATAATTTTCTCCTAAAAATCTGTTTATAAAATAAAAAACGACAGCGGTTATGCTGTCAAACTTACTTTTCTTTTCAGCACAACCAAAACACTGTGCCTAATTGATAGGCACCATTAGCGTAATAGCAATGCCAAAGCGTTTATTTTCATGTTTATATTATATAAGATTATAATTCACTTGTCAATATTTTTAAAATATAAAAATAAGATTTCTTACTTTTTAACCATCAAAACATTAGTCCCATGAATTCCTAAAATGCTCACCTAGGAACAAAACTATTGCAAGGGGCATTTATTTTTTCACTTCCAATGAAAACTCCATTTGAATAACATTCTCCTTGCTTGTTAAAAATGCATTCGCTTGTTTTGCACTCAATAAAC
>CAZTNT010000043.1:0-8982 GCA_964614965.1 uncultured Lachnospiraceae bacterium
TAAAGGAATTGCAACAAAAGCATATAAGCTAATTGAAGATGTTGCAAAAAACAAAAATTATAAACAATTAACTGCTTCAGTGTTGGATAACAATATTCCAAGTTTAAACTTTCATCAAAAATTGGGTTTTAAAGAAGTTGACAGATATTATAACAAGAATGGAAAGTTGCAAATTAAGTTTTTAAAAAACTTATGAAAAGTATTACACACAAAAACTTTAAAAGAAAAGGAATAAATCCTTTTTCTTTTTTTATTATTTGTGATATAATATCAATAGGAGAAAATTTTATGTCAACATTAGTGTGGGTTTTAGTGATAATTGGTTGCTTAACATATGGTGTTTTAGCAACTTTGATACCTTATTTGAAGAAGAAAAAAGGCAAACAAGTAAACAATCATTTAAGTCAAGAACTAACTGAATTAGAAAATCAAGCGAAAGAATTGCTTGTTAATAAGGCTTTTGACACTTTTTTAAAAGAAGGAAAAGATTATACTTTTGCAGCAAAGGTGGAAGGTGCAGTATTGGTTAAAAAGATTGCTAGATGGGCTTATTTTGATAATTCTCAAAAAGAAATTAAAGCTTTATTTTCAATAGAAACAGATAAAGGAGTATATTGTTTTCAACTAAATGGAACTGACTTAATTATGGTTGAATCTGGTGTTGTTTTGTCGATGTATCCACAACTTGCCCCAACAGAGAAGGTTGTGAACAATGCAGGTACAGTTGAAGAGATATTTGAGAAAATAGAATCTAATAAAGAAATAGAAATTAAGGAAAAAAGAACGGAAGAATTTGATATAAAAAAAGCAAAAGAAATGTTCCCTTTCTTGCCTAATGATTATCTAAAATTTATTAAAAAATATAAATTTATCGATTATAAAGCCTTACAAATTGGTAGCTTTAATTGGAATATGAGCAATTTAACAGGTAATGAACATATGCAAGAGTATTTAGATGGATATTCAAAAGGGTATAAAGTAGAAGATTGGTTCTTCATAGGAAGTGACGGAATGGGTGGAGAATATGCTTTTTCTACAAAAGGAAATGATGAAAAGATTTATTATTTTGATCACGATAATCCCAATGTATTAATGACTTATGCTAATTTTTTTGAGTTTATGTTTGAACAATTAATTTAATATATTAAGAGCAAATTTTCTTGCTTTTTTTTATGCTCTTATAAAGAAATTGTTTGTAAAAATTGAACTTATTTGATATAATAATTGAGTAGGAGTTTAAGATGAAAAAAGTTGTGGTTTCAGTTTCAAGTATGCCAGCGGGAAGAAATATGTCCGCGCAACTTGATTTTATTGCGCGCGCAGGAACGTATGGTGCAGATATGTATCACCTTGATGTTGTTGATGGTGTGTTTGCAAAATATAAAACAATTAATTATGAATATTTTGATCAATTGAGAGAAAAATCTCCGCTTCTTTTTGATGCTCATTTAATGGTTGCAGAACCACAAAAAGTTATCAATAAATACATAAAATCACCAGCTAATATAATATCTGTACATTATGAAAGTTTTGAAGATAAAGAGTTGATGGTGAAAACATTAAAGAAAATTAAAAATGCTGGCAAAATGGTTGGCTTGGCAATTGACCTTGACACAGAGATTGAAGTGATTGATCCTTACATTAAACATCTTGACATGGTTTTAATCTTGGCTGTTAAAGCAGGAAAAGGTGGTCAAGAATTTGATAAATCTGCAATTAACAAAATTAAATATGTGAGAAAACTTATGCCAGAGATTTTAATTGAGGTTGATGGTGGAATTAATGATAAAACAGCTCCATTATGCGTCAAAGCAGGTGCTGACATTCTTTCAGTTGGAAGTTATGTTTATAATAATGACGCCTATGAAGCAATTCAAAGTTTAAAGGGTAAAAATGGATAATAGATATTATTTTACTGACATAAAAAACAACTTGGTTTCAATAATTGGCGGTGAAGCTCAACACCTAAGTAAAGTTCGTCGTGCAAAAATCGGTGACGATATTGTTGCTTTTAATGGTGATGGTTATGACTATCACTTAAAAATAACAGAAATCACAAAAGATAAAGTTCAAGCGGAAGTAGTTGAAAAAACAATAAATAAAGCAACAAACGACACAGATATAACTGTGTATTTGTCTATGATAAAAAATGATGCGCTAACAACTGCAATAGATAACTTGGCAGAATTGAATGTGAAACACGTCAAACTATTTAAAAGTGATTTCTCTGTGGCTCAAATTGACGAGAAAAAGTTAGACAAATTAAATCAAATCGCAATTCAAGCAAGCAAACAAAGTGAAAGAGCAGATGTGATGAAAATTTCAATCATTGACAAAAAAGACATTGAGAAGGATTGTGCAGATATAAATAATGTATTCTTTGCTTATGAAGATTCAAATAACAAAATTGAGAAGTATTGTGGTGATTTTGCTGTCATCATTGGCCCTGAGGGGGGCTTTTCTCAAACAGAAAACAAATATTTTAGTTCCTTTGCAAACAATATTAGTTTGTCAAAAACAATTCTTCGGGCTGAGGTTGCTTGTGTGGCATCGGTTAGCATGCTTAAGGCGGTAAATCATGAAGGCTAGTGTTATAACTCTTGGATGTAAAGTTAACGAATATGAAAGTCAAAGCATTTTGAATCAACTTAAAAGCAAAGGCTACGTTATCGCTGAAGGTTTAGTTGAAGCCGATGTTTATATTATAAACACTTGCGCAGTAACCAATATGGCAGAGCGAAAGTCTAGGCAGGTTTTAAGTAAAATTGAAAAACTTAATCCAAATGCAAAGATTATTGTGTGCGGATGCGCAGTTCAAAACAATCCAACTCAATTTTTAGTGAATGAAAAGGTTATTGCATTAACTGGCAATGCTGGAAAGGAAGAAATCTTTAAATTTATTGAAAAAGAAAACAAAACTTTGCCGGAAATTGACCATAAAAATTATAAAAACATGGCACGACCAATTGAAACAAGAACAAGGCAATTCATCAAAATCCAAGATGGTTGCGATTTCTTTTGTTCTTATTGCTTGATTCCGTATGTTCGTGGCAGAAGCAGAAGTCGTGATTTAGACGATATATTAGATGAAATAAAAAACACAAGTGCAAATGAAATTGTTTTAACAGGAATCAACATGAGCGATTACCGAATCAATGGTGAATTGGCTTTAAAAACGTTAGTTAAAGAAATTGATAAACTGGGTAAGCGATTTAGAATTTCATCAATTGAATGTTTGGTTCTGGATGATGAAATGCTTGAAATTTTGGCAAACTGTAAGAATTTCTGCCCACATTTCCATTTAAGCTTGCAATCTGCTTGTAATGATACGTTAAAAAGAATGAACAGGCATTACACAATTGAACAATTTAAAGAAATAGTGAAAAAAATTAGAGCAAAGTTTGTGCGCCCACACATTGCAACCGATATAATTGTTGGATTTAAAGGGGAAACAGATGAGGAATTTGCAGATACTGTAAAAAATGTTCATGAGATTGAATTTTCTTCAATGCATATTTTTCCATATAGTGAAAGAAGTGGGACGGTTGCAAGCAAGTTGGTTGGTGCAGTAGATAAATGTACAGTAAAACAAAGAGAAAAAACTTTAATGGAATTAAACACAAAATTTAGGGTAAAATTTTTAAGAGAAAATTTAAATACCCAGCATAAAGTTTTAATTGAAGAAGTTGATGAAGAATATTCATTGGGTTACACTGAAAATTATATCTACACATACATTGAAGGTAAACACAAAATTGGAGATGTTATTGAAGTGAAGTTGATCGAAAATTATAAAAATGGCGTTAAAGCACAAATTATTAAATAAAAAGGAGAATATGTTATGTTAGAAGAATGTGTATTTTGTAAAATTAGAAAAGGTGAAATTCCAAGTACAATGCTTTATAAGGATGATGACTTCATGATTATTAAAGACATCAATCCTCAAGCAAAAGTGCATTTAATTGCAATTCCAACAAGCCATGTGCCATATATCGACATGATGACTGAAGAAGGTGCAACCCTTCTTGGCAGAATCATGCACAAAGTGAGCCACATGCAAGAAGAATTAGGAATCACAAATGGGTATCGTCTTGTAATAAATCAAGGTGAAAATGGTGGACAAACTGTTGACCATGTTCACATCCATATTTTAGGTGGTGAAAAATTAAAAGATTTTTAGACTACTAACACTTATATAAAGGCAGTTTTTATGGAAGATAAATACTTGAAAATTCAATTATATGTAAACGATTGTGAAACTAAAAATAGAGGAACTTTTGTTTCTGAAAAATTTCACATTTTTCTGGATAATATTTCTTTTTGCAGAAAACATCATCAGAGAACTGATTTTTATGAAACAGATATTCTTCAAAGAGAACATGGGAATTTATTAGATATTTTCACGCTTGAACAAATTCAAGAACTTGTGCTTTCAAGAAAAGAAGACATATGTTCATCTTGCAAAGCAAAATTTAATAAATGGATTAAAGAGCAAGCGCAAGAATCACAAACTGATGTCACAATTTAGAAAAAATACGTCTTTGAGATGTTTTTATGCGGAAAAATCTTGACAAAAGTTATTTTAACACGTATAATAAAATAGAATTTTTAAAATAAAGGGCGGGTGAAAAAGAAAATGACTACTGTTCGTTGCGGAGAAAATGAATCAGTTGAAAGCGCATTAAAGCGTTTCAAAAGAAAATGTCAAAAAGATGGCATTATCGGAGATTTGAAAAAGAAACAAGAATACGTTAAACCAAGCGTTGCAAAAAAAGAAAAACAAAAAGCTGCAAGAAAACGTGCTGCAAAAAAATCAAGATACTAAAATTAAGGGTGCATCAAGCACTCTTTTTTGTTTGTTATGTCATTCTGAGCCTAGTAATCTGCGTGACGAGCACCTTTGTCTTACTTGTCATTCTGCATTCTAAGCGGAACGTAGTGGAGTCGAAGAATCCCCTAATATAATGAATATCACTTATACTTTATGTATTACTTCAAAACTTATCAAATGATTGACAAATTTTTGAATATATTTATAATACAAATAAGGAGCAAACATGAATTTACTTAATAAAACAACTGAAAGATTGAAATATTTTTCACCAACTGCTGAAATTATTGAAGTGGAAGATGATATTATAACAAAATCAATTCCTGTTGCAAAGCTTTCACTTGAAGAATTAGTTGAAGAATCAAAGAAGAAAGAACAAACAAAGCAATTAACTTTTTTTGAAAAATACCCTGACGGTTTATCATTAGAAGTTTTGAAACTGATTGATTTTAAGCATTTTGGAGCAAAACTAAAACAAGAACAACTTTTGCCACCAAGTTATGATAGAAAACCAATAGAAATTGATTTATTTTTGGATGCGGAAAATATTCCAAATGTGGAATTAGTTTTTAAATCTAAAACATCCAGTTGTTATATGGTTGTTAATATTCATAAATATAATGTTGCTTGTAGTAAAAATCGTTCTTATGCATTAGCTGTTAATTCACAAATTAGTGAAGTATGGTGCAAATTTGCTGAAAATGTTATGTGGGCGTGGGACCGTGGTTATAATTTCGCATTAGTAGGTCTAGAGAAAAACATTGAAACTTATAGAAAGCCAAGAGTTGATGAAACAACAATAACCAAATTAAAAGAAATTGAAAGTGGATGTAATCACTATTGTATTTTTTGAGATTAAGATAGCAAAACAATTATGATTGGAATTAAGACTTATAAAAGTCTTTTTTCTTTGTTGGATTATATATTTGCCAATAATTAGATTTTGTGTTATAATATATCGGTATGCAAACAAACTATGATGTTATTGTGATTGGCGGTGGAGCGTCAGGTATGATGACGAGCATTTTTTCTGCTAGAGGTGGCAACTCAACACTTGTTCTTGACCATAACGAAAAATTGGGCAAAAAGTTATATATCACAGGGAAAGGAAAGTGCAATCTAACAAACAACAGTCCAATTGAAACACATTTATTAAACACAATCACTAACAGCAAATTTATGTTTTCTGCACTTAATCAATTTTCTCCGCAAGACACAATGGCTTTCTTTGAAGAAAATGGGCTAAAACTTAGAACTGAACGTGGAAACCGAGTTTTTCCAGATAGTGACAAAGCAAGTGATGTTATTAAAACGTTAGAACGAACTATGCAAAGATATGACGTTGAGGTTTCTTTAAATCAAGAAATCAAATCAGTTAAAAAGGAAAACAATAAATTCCATATATTGTGTGATAACAACATTAATTACACTTGTTCTAGTTTAATTGTTGCGACTGGCGGAATGTCTTATGCTGGAACTGGAGCGTCAGGTTTGGGTTATCATATTGCAAAACAATTTGGTCATTCACTTGTTGAACCCAAAAGCGCATTATGTCCAATTGTTGTGAGTGATGACATTAGCGAATTGAATGGCTTGAGTTTAAAAAATGTAACTTTAACTTATGTTTATGGCAAAAAAGAGTTTAATGAATTTGGTGATTTGTTGTTTACATTCAATTCATTAACTGGACCAATTGCATTAACATTGTCATCTAAGATTAACAAATTAGACATTAAAAACACAAAACTTTTTTTAGATTTAAAACCAGCATTGAGTGAACAAAAACTTGATGAAAAATTTCAGCGAGAATTTGTAGAATTTGCAAAGAAAGATTATAGGAATTACTTAAGTTCGCTTCTGCCAGCAAGTTTTATTGAGTTCTTTATGAGAAAAACTAAAATTAAAAACAAGAAAATGAGTGACTTCACTAAAAACGACCGCTTAACGCTCATAAACACACTCAAAAAATTTGACTTTTCAATAAAATCATTGGATAATATCAATGTTAGTATTGTAACAAGCGGTGGAGTTGATGTTAAAGAAATCAATGCGAAGACTTGCGAAAGTAAGTTGGTTGAAAATTTATATTTTATCGGAGAAGTTTTAGATGTTGATGCTCTAACGGGGGGATTTAATCTTCAAATTGCATGGTCAACAGGATTCGTTGCCGGAAACAATGTGTAGTTTAAATGGAAATTTTGTATTTTCCTCTCACTAAGAAGCAAGCATAATCGTTCAAGGAAGACACAAATTTCCCATCATAAATAAAAAAAACTCACTTGAAGAAAAAAATGATAAAATTATATATGTCATTCTGAGCGTAGCCGAAGAATCCCCCAGCGCGAAGCACTAAGTAATTATAAATTGTACAATGATATAGAAATTAAAAGGAATAAAAATGATATTTTGGATTTGTTTTACAATAATTTTCTTACCTATGGTAATCATTTTTCCAATTAAGAAAGTTGGAAAAAAAAACTTAAAAGAACTTAAAGGAAAGAATTATATTTTAGCGTGTAATCATATGTCTAATGCTGATGCTATCAGACTTGACATCACATTTTGTAAAAAGTATATATACCTTGCCAAAAAGGAATTGTTTAAAAAGAAATTAACAGGTGCTTTTATGCGAACTTTGGGCGCTGTTCCAGTTGATAGAAGTCAGGTAGACCCAAGAGCAATAAAGGAAATTTTCCGCTTAATTGAAAAAAATAAAAAGATTGCAATTTTCCCACAAGGAACAAGGGCAAAAACTGTTCACATTGAAGAAGGAAGCGCAAAAGAAGGTGTTGCAATGTTTGCAATCAGAACAAACACACCAGTTGTTCCAATGATGTTTGATAGAAAAATTAGACCTTTTAGAAGAACAAAACTTATAATTGGAAAACCAATTTACCCAGATGAAACAAGAAAGAAAGATAAAGAATATTTAAGTCAGTTTGCAAACCATATTATCGCTGAAATGAACGGATTGCTCCCACAACTTGAATATAAATCACAGAAATTACTTGAAGGAGAAACTAAATAATGAAAATGAAAGATTTTGATTTAACAATGACCCATTACAATCGTGGAGATATCATAACTGGAACAATTGTTATGATTGGTGAAAAGGAAGTTACAGTTGCAATTGGCGGTCTTCGTGAAGGTGTGTTTCCTCGCGTTGAACTAGAACCAAACTTCAAACTTGGGGACGCAATATTGGTTTTGGTGACTGGTGAAATTGACGAAAAAGGTTGTCTTGTTATGACACATGCTGACGTAAACAAAGCCATTGAAGATAGAGAGAAGTTAAAGAACTTAAAAGTTGGAAGCGAGCTCAATTTCAAGGTAAACGACATCAACAATTATGGTTTGCTTGGTGATTTTATGGGTTATCGTGTGTTCTTACCGTTTGCTCAATGTTCAACATCTGATTATGTGGATAGAGATAATCTTAAAAACAGAGAAATTAATGCTATCGTGATTGAACTTGATAATATAAAGAAATCAATAGTATGTTCAACAAAATTATTAGAACAAACAAACGTAACACCTGTTGAAATTGGTGATGTTCTTAAAGGTACAATCATCAAACTTGAAGAAAAATATGCAATTGCTTTGCTTACAAATGGAGCAAAAGCAAAACTCTCAATCAGTGATGCTAGCCACACAAGAATTAACAATCTAAATGAAGTTGTTGAACTAAACAAAGAATATGACTTTAAAATTGTTGACACAAACACAGATTTTTCTAGAATTAGTGTCGGATTAAAACAACTAACAGAAAGTCCAATTGACAAACTCTTCAACGAACTAAATCTTGGTGATGAAGTTGAAGGTGAAGTAACAAAGATTTTGCAAGTTGGTGCGGTTATAAAACTAGATAATGGTTTAACAGCTTTGGCAATCACAAGGGAAAATAGTGACAAAGCAAATGTTGCAACTCATCATCTATATAAATTAGGTGCTAGAGTTAAAGGATATATTTCATATAAAAATTCTGAAAAACATAAACTCAACATAATCACAAACATTAAAAAAGAAATTAATTAAATTAGTTTGGGATTAGATAAGTAAAACACCCATATTTTATTGGTGTTTTTTTAAGTCTAACAATAAAATATATTTCTGCTAGAAAGTTGTTTTCTTAATCATTTAAAAATATATAG
>CAZTNT010000044.1:0-8961 GCA_964614965.1 uncultured Lachnospiraceae bacterium
GCAATCTCATCAGTCCATTTTTCTTGTTCTTTAATTACCTTTTCAACTTTTTCTTTTTCTTTATTAAGGTTTCTTAAATAATTAAGTCTATCTGCAAAGTCACGCAAAACTTGGTCATCACAAGCTCCATGCATTTCTTTACGATAACGCGCGATGAACGGAATTGTGTTTCCTTCATCAATCAAATTAATGATGTTTTCTGCATATGCTTCTTTCAGGTTAAATTCATACGCCAATTGTTGTTGTAATTCCATGTAATTTTTCCTTTTAAATTTTACAATATAATTGTCATCCTGAGGAGATATACTCTACTCACAACACCTAGGTCGGAATGACATTGTGTTTATTATTAACAAACAACTACATTATAGCAAAATCACAAAAAAACACAAACAATTTTCAACTTCAATTTAAAAAAAATTTCATATTGACAAAACATATAAGATTATGTATAATGAAATCAAAATGAAAGGAATTTAAATATGAGACTTTTTGAAAAAATGAATAAAATTATAAAAGACAATTTACTTGAATCATACTCTGACTATGTTATTGATGACTATAAAAGTATGCAAGTTAAAATCAACAAACTTAAAGAAGTTATGACTAATCTTTCTAAAGCAAGAAGAAAAGACCAAGCTAAAGAAAGAAGTGAATTGGTTGAACAGTTGTTTAGAATTTTGGAATATATTGATAACTCTTTAGATTATGAATATAATTTAATTGACCTTTGCCATTTGTTAAAATTACATTCAGATATGCAATTAACACCAAAAGTAAGCAAACAAGTTTCATATGCGATTAATACAAAAAATGAATTGAGAAAAGACTACGAAACAATTTACAGAAACTTTAAAAACATGGCAAAAAAATTTGACGATATTCCTATGAAAGAGATTTTAAAATGTATGCGTGAAGTTTTTGATTTCGATAATATAAATCAAAATGAATCAAATCATACAAAAAGAGACATATATTGGGACTCAACAACAATGAAATTTAGAGCACTTTAAAATCAACAAAAAACGGACAAACTGTCCGCTTTTTTATAAGTCTTCCAAAACTTCAAAATATCTTCCAAGTTCAATTCCAATTTTTAAAGCAAGAACGACATATTTATCTTTCTCTCCCAATTCAATCATTTGAAGATACTCTTTTTGTCGCAATAACAATGTTTGAATTTTGTCAATACCATCTGATGGAAATGAATTTTTATATTCTTCAAATTCTTTTTTATATTTTTTAATTATTTCTTCCATCTCTTCATTTTGAAAATCATTAAATACGTGTTTATTCATTGAAATTAACTTTAATATTGTCGTCATTTTTTCACCTCCCACCAATATAATATGTCAATTTTATACGCAAAGTCAAGCAAATTTAGTAAAAATGTCAAAATTGTACGCATGTGCAAATATCATATTTAAATGTCGTATAATATTGACATGAACAATTTTCAAACAAAACTTAATGAATTAATTGAAGAGCAAGGAATTTCAAAAAGACAACTTGCCAATGTTTTAGGTTTTAAAGAAAACAACTCTTTAATTTCAAAATGGACAAAAGGTCAACAAATGCCAAAATTAGATATGGCAATAAAATTATCTAATTATTTTAAATGTAGTTTAGATTATTTATTTGGAACTTCAAATAATTCAGATGAAGTTAAGTTTAAAACAAATGTTCCCTTTGATAAACAATTAAGAAAAATTTTATTAGATAAAAAAATAAAGCAAACACAATTAGTTGAAGAAACAAATTTTAGCACAGGAAATCTGTTTAGTTGGTTTAATAAAAAATCTCAACCAAATATGTCAACAGTTATTAGGCTTGCAGAATATTTGAATGTTAGCTTGGACTATTTGGCAGGAAGAGAATAATCTTCTTCGTATATGGAATTCTTCGCCTACGCTCAGAATTGACAATAATGGAAACAATTTGAGATTGACTCTAAACTTAATTATGTTCTTAATCTGAAGACACATAAAAAGCGGACGGTTGTCCGCTTTTTTATTTTTTATTTTTGTATGCTTGATTTTTTTCTTTTGCATCAATTTCGCTTTGCTCAATTAGTTTTGATTTTTTCTCATTGTTTACTTTGCTTAAAATTGCAAAGCGGTTTTCAGTTTCAACAAATTCAGAATATTTCATTGTTGGATCGAAACTATCAATTTTCATTGGTTCAGAATTCATTGGATTATATCTAAACAAAGTTGTGTAACCACTCTTGACCGCATTGTTTGCGTGTTCTTGACTATGTTTCATGTCATAGCCATGATTAACACATGGAGCATATGCAATGATTACACTTGGACCATTATACTTTTCCGCTTCAATGAATGCTTGCAAACATTGTTCTGGATTCGCACCCATACTTACTTGCGCAACATAAACATCTTTATATGTCATCAAAATACTTGCCAAATCTTTTTTCTTTGTTGTTTTTCCTGATGCATTGAATTTTGCAACTGCACCGCGTGGAGTTGACTTGCTTGTTTGACCACCAGTGTTTGAATAAACTTCTGTATCTAAAATCAAAATGTTAACATTTTCACCACTCGAAACAACATGGTCAAGTCCACCAAAGCCAATGTCGTAAGCCCAACCATCTCCACCAAAAATCCAAACACTTGGAGCAATAAATAAATGTAAGTTTTCAAACAAATACGGCTCATCAAATTTCAAATTATGGCTTTGTTTATATTTTTTTAAATCAATAACAATTTGTTTATTTTGTTCATGATTTTCTGGATTTTTTAAGAAATTTTCAATTTTTTCACCGATTTTTTTAGAAAATTTCATATTTTCTAGTGTTTTTATTAAATTTTTCCTTTGATTTTTTCTTGCCACTGCAATTCCATAACCGAATTCTGCATTGTCTTCAAACAGTGAATTTGCCCAACTAGGGCCAAAGCCATCCTTATCTTTTGCATAAGGACAAGTTGGATAAGTCCCACCATAAATTGACGAACATCCTGTTGCATTTGCAATCAGCATTCTATCACCAAACAATTGAGTTGCAAGTTTAACATATGGAGTTTCACCACAACCAGCACAAGCACCACTAAATTCAAAATATGGTTTTTTGTATTGCACATCTTTCACAAATTTTACATCAGTTTTAAACTCTTTAATGTTTTGAGAAAATTCGTAATTATTTAGTTCTTTTTCTCTAATCTTTTCACTTTCTTCCATCAGGATCGCTTTAACTGGGCAAACACTTGCACACACTCCGCAACCTGTGCAATCTAATGGTGAAACTTGCTGACGATAATCTCCGCCACCAGCAAACAATTTTTTTGTTTCAAAAGTTTTTGGTCGCTTTTTGTTTTCTTCAACCACAACTGGACGAATTGCCGCATGCGGACAAGCCATTGTGCACCTTCCACATTGAATACATTTTTCACTTATCCAGTTTGGAAGTGTTTGAGCAATTGCTCTTTTTTCGAATTTTGAAGTGTCGGTTGGCATTTTGCCATCAGAACTAAATTTACTAACCAATATTTCATTCCCTTCAAGATTAGATGTTGGCTTTATGATTTGCTTATAGTATTCATCATCAACAGGAACACACAAATCAACCTTGTTAGATATTGTTAATTTGCTTGTGTCTAATTTTATTATATTTTCTTCTGCATATTCAATTGCTTTAAGGTTCGCTTTAACAACTTGTTGACCTTTTTTTGCATAAGTTTTCTCAATCGTTGATTTAATATCGTTTAATGCAACATTAAAAGGCAATAAGTTTGTTATTTTAAACAACGCGGTTTGCATAATTGTGTTTATTTTACCTTTGAGTCCGTAATCAGCAGCAATTTTATCGGCATCAATCAGGTAAACTGAAATATTATTACACTTAATATCAGCCTTCATTTTTTGTGGCATAATATTATTTAAAGTTGACACATCATAATTAGTGTTAATAATCAAAGTTCCATTATTCTTTAAGCATTCAGTTATATCATACTTTTTTATAAATCCTTCATTATTACTCATCACAACATCAACTTGCGTTGCATTGAACGGAGCATTAATTGGCAAGAAACTTGAACGCATATGTGAAATTGTTAAACTGCCAGATTTTTTACTATCATAATCAAAATATCCTTGAACATAACTAGCTGTTTCTTTTCCTAATATTTTAATTGTATTTTTTACTGAACTAACACTTCCATCACTTCCAAGTCCATAAACTCGCATTGAAAAATCACTGATATTATCTTGAAATTTTTGTTCGATTGGCAAACTCGTGTTCGTTACATCATCATTAATTCCCACTGTAAAAAATTCTTTGCCATTTACTTCCATATTGTCAAAAACAGCAATTGCCATATCTGGAGTAAACTCTTTTCCTCCAAGTCCAAAACAACCAGAATAAGTTTTCGCTTTAATATTATTTTTGTAGAGAGCAGACAACACAAATGAAGTTAAAGTGTCAGTTCCATTCACATCAAGATTTCGTTCTAAAATTGTTATGTGTTTAACATTTTTGGGAAGAAGTTCAATTAATCTTTTTTCATCAAAAGGTTTGAGCATTCGAACTTTAATAATTCCAACCTTACTTTTATGTTGCTTTCTCGCAAGTTCAAGAACATCTGCAGAACTTCCCATTGTTACAACAACATTTTTCACATTCTCATCGCCAATATATTCAATTGTATCATAAGTTCTTCCCGTGATTTCTTGTTGCTTGCTTAATGCCCATTTAAAATCTTCAATAGCATATTTATATCTGCTTAATGCTAACACTCTGTTTTGCATAAAAACATCGGGATTTTGATTAGTTCCCATTGCAAAAGGACTATCAGATCTCATGGAGTAAATTTTAAATTCTGAAAACATTGTTGGATTAACAATTTGCATTAAATCATTTAATTCTGTTTGATAAATTGTGTTAAGTTCATGACTTGTTCTAAAACCATCAAAGAAACATATGTATGGAATTCCACTCTTAACACTTGCAAGTTCACAAGCAATTGCAATGTCATTAACTTCTTGAACAGACGAACAATTAACAATGTTAAAGCCAGTTTTTAAACAAGCATAAATATCGCTATAATCACAAAAAATGTTAAGAGCATGAGTTGCTAAGCTCCTAGATGCCACATAAAAAACAGTAGGTAAGCCTTCCCCTGCAATCTTATACATGTTTGGTATCATCAAAAGAAGACCTTGACTAGAAGTAAAAGTTGTTGTTTTACTTCCCGCAATTAAACTTCCATGAACAGCCCCAGCAACCCCTGTTTCACTTTGCATTTGAGTCACCTTTACGGTATTTCCAAAAATATTTTGTTTATTTTCATTTGCCCAAATATCAACATTTTCTGCCATTGGACTGCTTGGTGTGATTGGATAAATCACAGCCACATCATTAAACATATATGCAATATTTGACGCTGCACCATTTCCATCAATTGTTACTTTTTTCATTATCATTTCCCTCTGTTAATTTTATTATAGTATAAAACAATATAAATTTTAAATCAAATGATTGAAAAAGTTTTTAAAACAAGATATAATGAAAACATATATTTACTAAAAGGATTTAATCAATTATGAGATATTTAATGATTGTTCAATATAATGGACAAAATTACAATGGTTTTCAAAAGCAAAAAAACGGAAACACCATTCAAGATTTTTTAGAATCTGCACTAAAAACCATTTTAAAAAATGATGTTAACACAATTGGAAGCGGAAGAACGGATGCTAGAGTTTCCGCTTACATGCAACCTGTGCATTTTGAAATAGAAAAAGAAATAGACACAAAAAAAGTGTTAAATTCACTTAATGGAATTTTACCAACTGACATAAAAGTTTTGTCACTTGTTGAAACAAATTTACACGCAAGATTTGATGCAAAAAGAAAAACTTATTGCTACAAGATGTATGTTTCAAATGTTGATTTACCGCTTTATAATAATGCTTTAAGAATTAGCCCAAATTTAGATTTTAGAACAATGAAAAAATTTTTGAAATTAATTGTTGGAACGCACAATTTCGTTGGTTTCCGTTCAAGCGGGAGCGAAACCGAAACAAGTGTTAGAACCATTTTCAAAGCTAAACTAAAAAAAGAAAATCAATATTTGAATTTCTATATTACAGGAAATGGATTTTTATATAAAATGGTTAGAAACATTGTTGGCACAATGCTTAAAGTCGGCGAACATAAAATTGATTTCTCAGAACTTAAAAACACACTTTTCTCTAGTTTCAAAGCAACCCACACCGCTAACCCTGAATTTTTATACATGATGAATGTTGAGTATTAGCCTGTCATTCTGAGTGCAGTGCAACGAAGCCGAAGAATCCCATAATCAGGACAATATCTCCATGTTAATGGGATACACTCCACTCGCTTTGCTCGGTCGGTATGACAATATCATAAAAAAAGACATCTTGCGGATGTCTTTTTTAATTTTTATTGTTCATTTCTTTTTGCTTCAGCAAGTTCAACTAAAGATTCAACCAAATCTACATCAACTGTGCCATATGACAAATTATATGATCTTGTATATTCAATTTCACCATCAATTTCATCCAAACCTGATGATTCATAAATAATCTTAGAAGATTCTTCAATTGAAACGAGTTTTGCATCTAATGTATATTCAAATGAACAGGTTTCTAAAGTTTCAACATACTCATTTCCAGCTTGTTGATAAGTGTCATACTTAACAAATGTTAATTTAACATTTCCATTCTCTAAAATTTCATAATGACTTAAATCTTCATAAGTAAGTTCAAAAGAATTTATACCAGGCAATGTTCCACTATATACATGAATATATTCCTCTAAAGTTTTAGCAGAAGTTGACTCATAAATAGAATCACATATATATTCATCATTATCACTTAATGAAATTCTACCTTTAACAACTTTATCTTCTTCTTTTTGATAAGATACATGCAAACCATCTTCTTTGCTTACTTTACTTTGAACAGAGTCGGTGTTATAGTACATATAGAAGCCTTCTATAGTATAATCATTTGTAACTTCTTGCATTGCAATTTTAAGATTATCTCTTACCCCACCAACATTCATCATAAGATTATAATCCGCGGTTTGAGCCAAGTTCCAGACATCTTCTTTTGTGAGTTTGTTTGCTTGTTCTAACAATTTATTTTGTTCTTCCAACATTGCATTTTGATCTTGAAGTTGTTGATTTTGTTGTTCTAATAAATCAATGTAATCATCTAAACGACCATCAACTTTTTCAACTGTTTCAATCATGCTGTCAACCTTTTCTTGACTAACTTCCACTTTTGAGCACCCTGTTAACCCCACCATTCCAACGCAAGCTAATGCTCCAATACCTAATCCTTTTAAAATCTTTTTGTTTTTTTCTTTCACCTTTACTTTCCTCCTTATGTGAATTTCTTTTATTTTACATCATAAAGTGATGTTAGTCAAGTATTTTACATCAGTTTGTGGTAAATAATTTCATAATGAATATTGCAAAAATTGTTGGTGAAAACATAAAGCAAGCACGGAAACTTAAAGGATTAACACAAAAAGAAGTTGCCAATCATTTTCGCATGACACAACAACAATACTCTCGTTTTGAAAATGGCGTTTTCGAACTTAATTACACTCAAATTATAGAAATTTGCAAACTATTAGACATATCACCAAACGAAATTTTTGGTTTTAATTAAAAAATTAACAATATGCCTATTTTAATAATAAATATCGTGATTTCTTATGTAATCGTGGTATTTTTTTATTGTTTAATTTTATAGTTTATTCTTCCCTAAATTCTTCGGCGCAAAATTCACCGACTTCAATACCAAGTTTAATTCCTAAATATAGCATTTTAAAGCATTCAATGTCTCTGATGTGGAACATATGACTAATCGTATAATCCTTGAGTTTCATTGCTTCTTTATATTGAGTTTCGTCTAAAATCGCTTTTAATTTTTCTTTCTGTTTTTTTATATCTTCAGTGAAATTAGATGTATATTCACTTGCATCAATACTCAGAAATTCGCTATTTAACAAATATTTAAATAAAACACTATCTTTTATTTTCATTTATAATCTCCTTTTAAAACTTGTGCCATTTGGCATGTATTAATTATATATGTGCCAGTATGCATATGTCAAGCATTTTTGTGCCATTTGGTGTATAATTTTTTTAGGAGTTTAAAATGGAAATATTTTCAAAAAGACTAAAAGAATTACGAGAAGATAAACACTTGAATTATGTTGATTTAGCTAAGGAACTAAATGTTAGCTACACAACAATAAGCAGATGGGAGAACCAATTGAGAGTCCCAAACATTATTGAATTAAAGAAAATTGCTGAATACTTCAATGTTTCAGCAGATTATTTGTTAGGTTTGCAAGAATTTTAAGAAAAACCATTGACAATTTGTTTGTTTTACTTTATAATTAGTTCGTATTGCTCGTTAGAGCGGTTTTTTCTGCCACACGGAAAGAATGTGCTTTAACATTTTAAACCGAACGCGAAATAAGGTTTAATTTTAAATTAGAAATTAATAAGGAGAAATATATTTCATGAAAACTATGATGCTTAATAAAGCTACAGTTGAAAAGAAATGGTACATTATCGATGCTGAAGGTAAGGCTTTAGGTCGTGTTGCTGCTGAAGCTGCTACACTTCTTCGTGGTAAACACAAAGCAACTTTCACTCCAAATGTAGACTGTGGTGACTATGTTATTATCGTAAACAGCGACAAATTAGTGTTAACTGGTAAAAAAGAAGAACAAAAATACTTCAAACGTTATTCTGGTTATCAATCAGGATTGCACTTAACTCAATATAAGAAAATGATGGCTGAACACAGCGACGTTGCTCTTATGAGAGCAATCAAAGGTATGCTTCCAAAGAACACTTTAGGAAGAGCTATGGCTACTCACTGTCATATCTACAAAGGTGCTGAACACAACAATCAAGCACAAAAACCAGAAGTTTGGAACGGAGGTAAAATCTAATG
>CAZTNT010000045.1:0-8810 GCA_964614965.1 uncultured Lachnospiraceae bacterium
TAAAGTAGCACATTGTAAATATTTGTTGCTATAAATATTTAAATTATGTGTTATAATGTTAATGTCAAACAGGAGGAAATAAATATGACATTTGGTGAAAAATTATCATCTTTGCGAAAACAAGCAAATCTTACACAAAGTGATTTAGCAGATAAATTAAATGTATCTCGTCAAGCTGTTACAAAATGGGAAAGTGATATTGGACTTCCCGATTTAGAAAATGTGAAAAAACTTGCATCTATTTTTAATGTTACTATAGACGAGTTGCTAGATTATAAAGCAGAAGAAATAAAACTCGAACTTGAAATAACAGAAGAAAAAATAGGAAAAGAAAACTCTAAGTTAAAGAACGTTGATGACTTTATTTTAAAAAGATTTTCTAACGCTGAATCTATTATTAGATTAACAAGAGAAATTAAGCTCACATTCTGGCAAGAATTTTTAGATTTCTTTGTTGGTGCAGGAACATTGGGTGTTGCTGACTTATTAAAAACTGGTTTAGTTTATCCATTTCTTATAACGGAAAATAATAACGAATATTTAATTTTAGTTTCTAAAGAGAAAATGCTTTCAAAGAAACTAAATGATAAATTTACTAAGAAGAAAAAAGTTATAGATGGATATAAATATATTAAAATTGAATCTATTAAATAAACTAACAAAAAAAGACCAATTTTAATTTGGTCTTTTTTGTTCAATATCCAATATTACTTAATTGGATTGTTTTTTGGTTGGTTTTTATCTCGTGGAAATTTAAGTGGTGTTTCCTTTATTTTTTCAATGATAACAATGTTACGTTCACCATAACTGTTTGGCAAATCGAAACGAATAGATTTTAAAACTTTTCCGCCTAAAACTTCTAATGCTTTTTCAGCATCCATAAATTCTTCAGCAAGGTTGCTACCTTTATATGCAATAACAATTCCACCAACTTTAACAAGTGGAAGAAGATATTCAAGAAGTGTGTTCATCTTTGCAACAGCGCGAGCCACTGCAACATCAAATTTTTCACGATTATTCTTTGCAAAATCTTCAGCGCGAGCATGAACGTTTGTTGATTTAATTTTAAGTTTAGAACAAATATAATTTAAGAAAGTTACACGCTTATTTAAACTGTCAACCATTGTTATATCAATGTCTGGGCGAACAATTTTAAGTGGCAAACTCGGAAAACCTGCGCCTGTTCCAACATCAACAACGCTTGCTCCTTCTTTAATTATGTCAACTGAAAGAATACTATCTAAAAAGTGTTTTGTGAAAACGTCGTTTCGATCAGTTATTGCTGTTAAGTTAACTTTGTCATTGTATGAAACAAGTTCTTGATAATAAATATCAAACTCTTTCCTGTGTTTATTAATTAAATTTTGATAATCTGTAAGTAACATATGTTTCCATATTATAAATAAAATAACATTTTATGTCAAAGGAATTGCTAAATTCCTTTATAATTAAAATTCAAATTTTATACCTAAGGAAAAATTTTTGTTTTTGATTAAAATTAATTTTGTGTTCAAATTTTTTATATCGTTTTTTCTAAAACGTGAGCAATATAGTTAGCAAATATTTCGCCTATTTTTAATCCTATAAGTTTATCGCAAGCACCATCTAATTCGAGTGTGTCGGTTTGGCTTAAATATTCAACAAAATTATTAATCATTTCTTGCTTTTCTTCTTTTGAAGATTGGCAATAATTTTCATACCACAATGTTGACACTATTTCACCAATAACATATCTATAACGATATTGACTATAATCATCTTGAGTGTTATCTTCTGGACAGCGCTCTGCCATAAGTTTACTTCTTGTCATAAGAGATTTATAGCGATTTGTTTTAATAATTGGAGTGTTGATTTTTTTAACGAAATGCTCGAAACTATCAACGGTAATTGGGCAACTAACATGACTTAAAATATCATATTCTTCACGAATTAAATCAATATTATTAAGTAAACTATTATGTCTTATTGCTTCAAAATTTTTGAAATCGTCGTTTAAAATTATTTCTTTATCAACCAAATATTCCATAAATAAATATTCTATTATATGACTTTCAATTTCCCCAATACAATCTCTAGGATATTCGCCCAAAGAACGAATAAAATCCATAAATTTATTTTCATCTTGCTCTTTAACAATTTCAACTTTTCTTGTTTGATGACCGCTCATTGCGTGAGACATTTCATGAGCAGCAACACGCAAACCTTCTACAGTTCCATCTAATCCAATTTGAACATCTAGATGTGTGTTATTTCCCGAATGTCCAACGCAACTTTTCCCACGTCTTTTATCTAATGGGTCCGTTATTATATTAACCTTGTAATCGGGGTTGGTTTTTTCTAAAATTGAATTGACTTTTTCAGACAATTCAGGAGTTAATTGCTTATAGAAATCTTTAACAACTTGGAGTTGTTCATCTTGAGATAATTTTAAAGATTTTTCCCTGTCTATTTTTTTAAAATCTTCAGTTTCTTTGCGGATTTTTCTCAATTGGTCAATTGGAGAAATTCCACCATATCTAGAATTTTGCAAATAATCATTAAATCCATGGGCTTGAACTTGACCACATTTTTCGTTCAACTTTTGAACAAAAAAGTCGTCATAAACATATCCATTGTAAACAAATTTCATAAATTCTCCTATTAAGTTTTATTTGTATTTTTGTCATCCTGAGCGTAGTAAGGCGAGTGATAAACACTTCGTCTTGTCATATATGAGCGAAGGATCTCCTAAACAGTGTATGTCACTTCGTTTATGGGATATTTCGATTGTTTATAACAAAGTGAAACGTTTACGTTCACTTTACTCGTTGCACTTCGCTCAACATGACATTGAAGTGTTAGAAATTGTAAAAATTATAATACTCCTTTCATTTTTAGGTAAACTAAAAGCACGTTAATATCACTTGGACTAACACCATCAATACGTTTTGCTGAGCCAATAGTTGCTGGTTTAAATTTGTTGAGTTTTTGACGTGCCTCTAATCTAAGTCCACTTATTTCAGCATAATCAATATCTGGCAGCTTTATATTATCCGTCTTTTTTTGTTTTTCAATTTGTTCAATTTCTTTTTTGATGTAACCTTCGTATTTAATTTCGGTGTTAACATATTCTAAGATATTGTCAGGAATATTTTTAAACAAATCAAAGTGTTTTTTAATGTCAAAAATGGTAATGTTGTTTCTCTTTATACACTCTCTTAAAGTCAATCCACCATGTGGTAAACTTTCATTCTTTTCAGTGAAAAGCGGTGTTAATTTTGTTGGATTGCACATGGTTTTAAGTTGATTTTCAACTTCTTCAATTTGTTTTAATTTCTTTTTGAAAATCTTATAGCGGTTATCATCAACAAGACCTATTTCGCGCCCTAATTCAGTTAAACGTAAGTCGCAATTATCTTGACGTAAAGTTAAACGATATTCCGCTCTGCTTGTCATCATTCTATAAGGTTCAATTATGTCTTTTGTTGTTAAATCGTCAATCAAAACACCAATATACGCTTGGTCTCTACCCAATACAAAAGGTTCTTTTTTATCAATATAACGTTCTGTGTTAATTCCTGCCATAATTCCTTGTGCTGCTGCTTCTTCATAACCACTTGTTCCGTTGATTTGACCAGCAAAGAAAAGTCCGTTGATATGTTTGCTTTCTAAGTTGTTTTTAAGTTCGGTTGCATTAATACAATCATATTCAATAGCGTAAGCAAAACGCATAATTTTTACATTTTCAAAGCCAGGAATAAGTTTATACATTTTTCTTTGAACTTCAGCTGGCATGCTTGATGATATTCCTTGAACATAAACTTCATCACTGTTTTCACATTCTGGTTCTAAGAAAAGTTGATGACGTTCTTTGTCAGCAAAACGCATGATTTTATCTTCAATGCTTGGGCAATATCTTGGACCAATTCCGTTGATTTTACCAGAATATAAAGGCGCTTTATCAATATTATTTCTAATGCATTCATGCATTTCTGTTGAAGTGTAACCCAAATAGCAAGGAAGTTTGTTTTTAACTTTCTTGTTTAAAGAAGTGAAACTTGTTTGAAGGTTATCACCTGGTTGAATTTCAAACTTTGTATAGTCAATAGATTTTCCGTCAACACGTGCAGGAGTTCCTGTTTTAAAGCGTCTAATTTCAATACCCAAATCCATTAAAGATTTTGTAAGCATATTGCTTGGTTCAAAGCCGTTAGGACCAGTGTTTTTAGTGTAATCTCCAATTATGATTTTTGCGTTTAAATATACACCTGTTGCAACCACCACAGCAGAGCAAGAAAACACTTCGCCCATGCCAGTCCTTATTCCGACAACGTGTCCGTTTTCAACGAGAATTTCAGCAACTTCACATTGCAAAACATCAAGGTTTTCTTGGTGTTCAATTGTGTGTTTCATTTCAGAGTGATAGGTTACTTTGTCAACTTGTGCTCTTAAAGATTGCACTGCAGGACCTTTTCCAGAATTGAGCATTCTAAGTTGCAACATAGATTTGTCTGCATTAACACCCATTTCACCGCCAAGTGCATCCACTTCAGCGGCAAGTTGACCTTTTGCTGTTCCACCAATTGAAGGATTACAAGCCAAAAATGCAATGCTATCAAGGTTTAAAGTGGTTAGCAATGTTTTTTTACCAAGGCGTGAAAGAGCAAGACACGCTTCACTTCCTGCATGTCCACTTCCAATAACTATTGCATCATAATGGTCAACAATATTTTTCATAAACTTAATTATATCACACTTTAAAGAATTTTCAACTCTAAAGGCTTATTTTCCTAAACAAAATTTAGAGAAGATTTTATCAATAATTGCTTCGTCGCTTGTCACACCACTCACTTCTCCAAGAGAATTCCATGCATCTTTAATTTCGTTTGACACAATGTCCATAGTTGTAAAATCAAAGATATTGATAACGTTTTCCAAGCAATTTCTTGCATTTTTAACCGCTTCAATGTGGCGAATGTTTGTTAAATAAAGTTTATCAGATTTTAAACTAACATTTATAGTTTTATTAAATATTTCTTGCTTTAAATTGTCTATATTTTCGTTGTTTGTGGCACTTACATAAAAGTATTTAGTATCTTTTTTGTCTTTCAAAATATCTGTTTTATTAAAAACTTCTATATAAGGTTTGTCCGTTGAAATTTCACAAATATCATCAGGTGAACTAACCTTCAAAACTAGGTCGGCATCATCAAGAGTTTTGAGTGCTTTATCAATTCCAATACGCTCAACAACGTCATCACTTTCGTGAATTCCCGCAGTATCAAATAAGCGGAAAATAATTCCATTGAATTCATATTCTGCTTCAACAATGTCACGCGTTGTTCCTGCTATGTTTGTAACAATTGCTTTATCAGATTTTGTGAGAGCATTAAGGAGGCTAGATTTTCCAACATTTGGCGCGCCAACAATTGCAACCTTAATTCCGTTTTTAATCATAAGTCCGCTTTTGCTTTCGTTAATTAATCCAGTAAATTCTTGAATTAAATTCTCAAGTTTTAACCTAATGTTTGATGTTTCATTTTCGGTGTATTCGTATTCAGGATAGTCTAATTTTGCTTCAATTTCTGCAAGGATTTCAGAGATTGTGTTTTGATATTCTTCAATTTTTTGTTTTAATTTTCCTTGCATAAGCGAACTTCCAGCTTTAGCTTGCATTTCGCTTTCGGCGTTAATTAAATCCATAATTCCTTCAGCTTGGTCAATGCTTATTTTTCCGTTAATAAATGCGCGTTTAGAAAATTCCCCCGCTTCAGCTAATGAGCAACCAAGATTGACGCATTCATTGATAATTTGTTGCGCAAGATAATATCCGCCGTGTGAGTGAATTTCTGCAACATTTTCACCTGTAAAACTAAATGGTGCGCGGAAAAAAACGACAAGACATTTGTCTGTTAACTCGTTGAAATAAACATTTTTTAAATACATTTTTCTTGGTTCAAAATCGATATCTTGCTTGATTAGTTTTTGCAAAATTTCCTTTGATTTTTCACCGCTAATTCTAATTACTGCAACACCACTGTTTCCTGCTGGAGTTGCCAATGCAACAATTGTTTTCATAAAAATAATTATATCACAATATAATTAAACAAGCAAGATTTATTTTAATTTTGCATCAACTATATTAAAAATATTTTACAAAATAGTTGAAAAAATTATTTTAATATGTTAGAATGCCACTCCGGAGAAAAAAATGAAAATAATAAAATTTGATTGTATTGAAGATTATGAAAATTATTTGAGTGAAATATTTCCACAACTAGCGCAAGAAAGGGAATATAATATTTTCATGCATTGCGTAACAAGCAGAACAAGCTATTTTGTGGAAAGAACTAAAAATCCAGACGAAGATGTAAAAAAGAAAGTTCAAAGCATAATGAAATACGGTTTAAACTTAGATGGAACACAAGACTATGGTAACTATGGCTCAATTAATGGAACGGCAAAATTTTTTGGAAATTCAAAAGATGTTGATGTTGAAAAAATTGTTGATTATGATTATTTCAGCATGTCAGACAATGTAAACTCCATTATAATTGCAATGCCCAAATATATTGATGTTTATGATGAACAAGTTGAATTTTCATCTTACAATGGTAGCATGAAACATGCTTCTCAGCACGTAAAGGATTGCTTGTTTGATTTAATCAAGGGTTATTATCTTCCATTGGAATTTATTTGGGCACATCAAATTGTTAACAAAAAAACTGGCGAAGTTACACTTAATTTAAATGAGAGACATTTGTCTGTTATAAACGATGATGAAAAAGCTGAACTTTTAAAGGAAATGACACAAAAAAGCGAACGGGTTCTTGAGTATTGCAAAAACAAATATAATATTCAAGACTATGAAGATATTTTCAAAAGTATGACAGATGAACATATGGACGCGATTGATGATTACCTAAACGAACCATAAAAAACACAGCTTCGACTGTGTTTTTTGTTATATATCATATGCTAATTGGTCTGCTTCTTGCATAATACAAGGCTCTGGTTTGCCAGTTAAAACATCGACAAGATACTCTTTTTTTATGCCATCAATAATTTCTGTAACATAAAGGTAGTGTTCATAAACTTTCACATCAACATCTTTAACTGGTGGTTGAAGTTCGCGGACTTCAGATTTCCAGTTTCTGTTGTGAATTTTAAATATTGGTTCTTTATCTTGTGCGTTTTCAACGGGTTCGTTGTTGTAAAATATAAAGGACTTGCTTTCATATTTTAGATCAGGGTTGTTTTTTCTTGAAAAGTCTTTATATTTATCTTGAATAACAAGCAAAACTCCATTTGGGTAAAACTTAACATAATGCCCCATAAGTTCGGTAACTTCTTCCTTTTTAAAGAACAGACAGTGGTCTAATTCTTTATTAAGTTTACTTTCAAAAGGGCTTTTTTCTGGAGCAATTTCCTCCAATTCTTTTTTTAACATATATTCTCCTTATTTATACGAAATATATCAAAATTTCGACATTGTGTCAATAATATTGAGTTGATAAGTTAAATTTGATTTAAGTTTTCTCTATGCTTCAATTCGTTTTCAATTAAAGTGATTTTTTGTTCTACAGAATATCCTAAATATTTTGCATTTTCAGCAGATTCTGTTTGATTAATTTTATTCAACTTGGATTTTTGAAAATCAAACATTTCTTGAAGCTGCTGATCAGTCATAACTGAGAGTCTACGTTTTATGTTTATTAAAACACGTTTTGGAATCATCATAAGTATATATTCTCCTTATTAAAGTAATAATAACATAGAAAATTGAATTTGTAAATAGCAAATGTTAAATTTAAAATAAAAAAACTTAGCATAAGCTAAGTAATGTGGTGCGTCCTAAGGGATTCGAACCCCTGGCCTTTGGTTCCGTAGACCAACGCTCTATCCAGCTGAGCTAAGAACGCATATCGAAAATCTGCATTGAAGATTTGCTTTAAACGTACATTATTATAGCATAAAGATTTGTTTTTTGCAACACTTTATTTAAAATTTGTTTAAATTTATACTGAATGAGTAAATTTAGATGTAACAATGCAACATAAAATTCAAAATAAAAAAAGAAGCGCAAGCACTTCTAATCTTTCAAATTATTTTGCGTTTTCTTTTTACTTATTAAAAATTTAATTAGCTCATAAACAACAATTACCGCAATTATTATCAAGAATATATAAAATAACCAATTATTTAACCAAGGGAAGAATTCCAAAATTAAAGTAATCAACAATCCGGCAACAACATTTCCAGCAATTACTGATACACAAGAAGAAATATAGTCTAATCCTATAAACACTGCAATACATGTTCCTGTCCACACTCCTGTAAAGGGCAATGGAACAGCAACAAAAACAAATATCGCAAGCATTTTTTTCCAGTAAGCTTTGCTAAAACGTTTACTTTTTTCTTCTGCGTTCTCTATATTAGTTGTTTTGCTTTTAACTCTGTTTTCTATTGCCGTTGCAAGTTTGCCAAAAAGTCTTGTTGTTTTGAGCCATTTAATTATGGGTAAAAATATTAAAGCTACAATAGGAACAATTGCAGAGCTTCCAAGCAGACTCCATCCAAAAGCTGTCCATTGATTCATTGCTAAATCTCCCCAAAAACCAAAGTTTGTTGCGAACGGAATTGCTCCACGCAACTCAACAACTGGCAACATCGCAATTAATATTGTGGCTAATATAATATTATCATTAAATACTGTGGCAAACAAATTGTTTAAAAATTCAGTCATATCAATCCTTTTCTTTTATAAGATTATAAAAATCATAACAATATGTCAAATAAATAATAGTTTTTAATGGAAAAGTTATCAAATT
>CAZTNT010000046.1:0-8745 GCA_964614965.1 uncultured Lachnospiraceae bacterium
GCACTGTCAACTTGCATTTCACCATCAACTAAAAAACCGCGATTTTGAGCAAGTTCTGTTGCCATTCTAACTTTATCAACCATCTCATGCTTTGCGCTACCTTTTGTTGAATAACTGAGCATTGCAACCTTTGGTTCAACATCCAAAACCTTTTTCATAAAATCTGCATTGGCATCAGCAATTTCTGCCAATTGTTCACTAGTTGGGTTTTCAATTAGCGAAACATCTCCAAAGAAAAGAGGATTTTCATTTTCTTTTAACATCAACATTCCACCAGTTACAACTTTTTTGCCTGGTTTTGTTTTTATGATTTGAAGACCTGGGCGAAGTACATCAGCAGTGGAATATTTAGCACCCGCCACCACACCATCTGCCATGTTGTTTTTAAGTAACATCATTGCAAAATAAGTTGGAATTCTAACGAGTTTTTGCGCTTCTTCTAAAGTTAATCCCTTCTCTTTTCTTAATTCATATAATTGATTTGCAAAATCATCACGCATTTCAGTTGTTTCAATGTCAATGATTTGGCAATTTGAATTGTTTGAAATTTCACTTGGAAATTCGTTAGTCTTGCCAAAAACAATGATTTTTGACAACTCATCATGCAAAACTTCAATTGCCGCATTTTTAACTCTCTCATCCATATTTGCTTCTGGCAAAACGATGACACAATTTTTATTTTTTGCTCTTTGTTTTAATTCTTCTAATATTTTCATTTGTTACTCCTAATAATTCTTTTATTTGTTTAATATGTTTGTTGGCAATTAGTTCGCCCTTTTTAATAGTTTTAATTCCTAGTTCGCTTGAAAAGTTTAGCATGCTTACTTGTGGAAGAGACAAAGTTATTCTAACATCTGCTAAAGTTGGTTTGTTCTTAACAACATTTTGTGTCATGATTGTGATTGCATTAAGAAGATTTTCAAGAGTTTTTAGCTTTAAATGTTCAACTTGCTTTGAATAATCACCAATAACATCAACAGAAACAACGACAGCATCTGGAAGTATTTCTCTTGCAACATCTTCAGCAAGATTATTTACTAAACCACCATCACAATACACTCCTTCACCAATCTTAACACTTGGGAATATTCCTGGAATTGATATGCTTGCCATAATATTCTCTTTTAACTGACCTGACTCAAAGTTCATTGGAACACCCTTTTGTATATCGGTTGCAACACAAACAAACTGTATTGGTGTGTTTTCTTGCCGAGTGTCACCAAATTCTTGATCAAAAATTTTTTTCACCTTGTTTATATTTAGCACATTACCTTTGAATAATGTTGAAATTAAACTAAAATTTCCAATTGAATTAAATTTAGAAACAAGTTTCTCCATGTATGCAACATCTTTTCCAACAGCATACATTCCACCGACAAGTGCACCCATGCTTGTGCCAACAATTAGGTCTGGTTTTAATCCATGCTTCTCAAGAACTTTTATAACTCCAATATGAGCATATCCTTTTGCTGAACCCCCACCTAAGACTAAAGCAAGTTTTTTCATATTCACCCCATCAAAACAATAATATTATATATGATTAAAATATTTAAATCAAATAAATTTATATCATTACTACTCATTATTATGTGCATAATAATTATGATTAATCCAATGAGTTACGCAAATTCATGTCTAAACGCAATTTCTGTGTGGACATTTAAAGTGTTACCACTTATGTTTCCTTTTTTTATTTTTACACGATTAATTGTTAACCTCTCTTACCCAAAAACCAATTTTATGGACAAGTTCTTTAACAAAATTTATCATACTCCAATTGGAAGTTTTTCCACCTTTTTTCTTTCAATATTATCAGGATATCCTATGGGAGCAAAACTGATCTGTTCAAAATTTGAAAACGGACAAATAACTTCCAATCAAGCTAAAAAAATGCTCTCATTTTGTTCAGTTAGTGGGCCTATGTTTATGTTAGGAACAGTTGGAATTTCAATGCTTTGCAGTTTTAAAGCTGGAGTTATCATACTTATATCTAACATAATAGCTAGTTTACTAAATGGCCTTATATATCGTGGCAAACAAGAAGTAATGGATTTAAAATTGAATTATAATCCCAAACCTAACAATAATATTTTAGGAGATAGCATTTATGATGCATTAATTTCAATTTTAATGGTCTGTTCTTATATCATTTTGAGTTTTATCTTTATTGATTTAATGCAGAATTTACATATTACACAAAGCTTATCAAACATTATATGTTGTGTGTTTAATTTAAATAATAGTCAAGATGTTGTTAAATCTGTGTTAAATGGATTGCTTGAAATCACACGTGGAATTTTGGATTTATCACAATCAAATATATCATTGAAATGTAAAACAATAATTTCAAGTGGTTTGATTGGTTTTGGAGGGTTGAGCATCTTTTTGCAAAGCTTAAATTTTTTGGCAAAGTTAAACATTCCTACAAAAACAATGTTCCTTCAAAAAACCTCACAAGCTCTATTAAGTTTATCGATTGCATCTGTTTTATGCTTAATATTTTTATAGTTCTTTAAATTGTTTGACAAATTTCATTCCCAAATGTAAAATAGATTATATATAAGCATTGAGGGGAAATATGAATAGTAAAAAATTTGAGTATTTTCATAAAGATATCAAACAATTAAAAATAGATATCATTTTTCGAATGATTTTTTCTGCTTTGTTTTTGATTGCATTTGTTTGGCAAATGGTTTCCATGATTATTGTTTCAATTAAGGATTCACTTTCAATAATGCAGGGATCAGTTGCAACGTTTGTTTTGATTACTTCACTTGTTCTTTGTCTGGTGACTATGTCATATGCTTTTAAAGATCTCAGAATTATTGCAGCAATAAAAATGCGTGGAAAATGTGTTAGCACTGTTCAAATTCTATTTAAAGTTGATAGTAAAAGCAGTTTCCTATGGTTATATAATTTTATCATGCAGTTCTTAACTATTGTTACTTCACTTGTTTTGGTTGCGTGTGTGACCTACTCTATTCTGGAAATTTCATATTTCTCAACAATTTCATTTTATATGCCGCTACTTCTTACACTTTGTGTTGCTAGTTACAATTCAATTTATCATATTAAGGATGAAATCACAACTCAAAAAACTGTTAATGAACAACAACCTTTATATTAAAAAACACCTCTAAAGGTGTTTTTTCTTAATCGTCTATCACTTTATTATAAACATATTCGTAAATATTTGCAGCAAGCTCTCTCCATTTTTTGCATGCAACTGTTGCATTATGACGAGTGTCTGTTTTTATTGACAAAGTAAAGATTGATTCTGTTGTAAGCGGTTCAAGAATTTTTAAATCAACCATGTAACTTCCGTCTTCATTTTTATATGATTTCGCAATATATTCTTGATTGCGTTTGAATTGAAGTTTGTTTTCTTGTGCAAATTGAGCAATGTTATCTCTTAAACTTGCTGGAATTCTCGTGTAAAACTGTGATAAACATTCTCTTCCTGCCACTGTGATGTTATATCTGCTCTCATCACTATCAGTGTTTGGCTTATAAACAAACTTCGAAACTATCAATTGACTCAATAAATCCTTACAATCCATCCAATTCACCCAATTGTTTTGACTTGAACAAATTTCCAATATTGAATTTTCTGTTAAAGGAATTTCCATTTTATCGAGAACATACAACAAAATAAGCTTGTTGACAGTATTATCTGGCACAAAATCCATAAGTTTAATCTCCCATAATTATGTAGAGATTATATAACAAAATAATAAAAAAGACAAGTTAATCAATGTTAATATGTCGAAATTATTCTACAAAAGTTTTTTTATTTTCTTGCCAAATATATTTTTGCTATGATATACTTACTTAATAAGGAGGTGCTTTAATGAGTAATATTCAAGAATTAAAACCTTTCAATAGTGCTTGCGATGAACTTGTTTCTGGAAAATATATTTTAGTTGATATGAAAATATCTTCAATATTAAATCTAATTTCTGAAGATGAAAAGCTTAAAAATATTGTAAATAGTTGCTTGCAAGACTATGATTTTTCAAGTGAGTATAAAAAACATGCTCTTTCTGATGAAAACAACTCTTCTCTAACCATTCCTTCAACTGATAAAGAAATTATAGCTTTTGTTTATAATTTATTATATAAGTTTAAATCAGGAAACATTGACTTCTATCATTTCCTAACAAGATTTTTTGGTGCTGAAAATGTCAACAGCAAAGAATTTGGTGAGTTTGCAAGAACGGTGATTATTCCTTTTAAAAATTCTATTAACAACATTTATTCAAAACGCCACATTTTGGTTGAAACTAATGACTATCAAACCAATATCTACAATAAAATCATGTCAACAATCAAACTTGTTCTTAAAAACCTTGATTTATATAAATTAAACATGAATCAAAAAGAAGAATTCACTATGCTCCTCAATTCACTCTACCTTGCTAGCGAAAAGAACGATAAAAAAATGGTATATTCTCTTATGATTGGTCTTGACTACTTCACCAAATGTAACAAAAAATCTCGTGTGGCATATCTAAGCCTTGAAGAATGCTTTGAAAAGTAAATAAAAATCCACTTATTTATAGTGGATTTTTTAGTAAAATACTAGAAACTTAAAGCTTCGTTTGATGAATTTTTTTGTGATTTTTCTTCTTCTATATATTTTTGTTCTCTTTCTTTCATCTCAAGTGCTCGTTTATAGTCTTTCCTAGAAAAATGTCCGCTTTTAGGAACAATTCCTTCTTTTAAAACTAAAACCCTTATTTCATCAAGAGAAAAATATAAACATCTTTTTCGGCAGGCATTTAACAAACTTTCTTTTTTATTATAAATGCTTAATCTTTCAGGATGTGTTAATGAACCAATATCTGCATGTTTAGGTGGGTCGTTATCTATAAAACTCATAAAAACTCCTTTTATCTACTCACTACATGTTTTTTTTATAATTCAAACATATCCGACGCCACTTGTTCAAGACAAGCACACGCGTAAGTGCCATTTTAACTATTTTTTGATTTTGATATACAATTTTTTTAAAAGTATGCTATAATGAATTGAGGTGTAAAATGGAAGAAATAATTGTAGAAGTTGGGATGAAACTTAATAATAAATTTAATTATTATAAAAAGTTATTAAACAAACATGGATTAAGACAAGTTTTTAAATGTACAACTCACGACTTATATTTTACCAAAGAAAAATCTTTTGATGGTTTTACTGAAAATCAAATTAAAAATAGTTGTATTCGCATCAGAAATCCAAAGAAACATGATGAAACAAAAATTCAAAACCTTCTAAATGAGGGATATTTTAAAGTTTTTGATACTATTAAAAAAGATTTTCATTTTTCAAATGATGAAATGAAAAGTCGTGTACAAATACAAAAAATAAAAAAGATTGGTTTGGTGGTTTACTATGATAATCCAAATTATTATAAATTCCCAGTCGATAAACAACGCCAAATGTTGTTAAAAGAATTAAATTCTTATGGGTTTTCTTTTAAAATGGATGAACTTGGCATTGATAAATTAAGAACATTGTATTATGAAAAGGAAATGGTTAGTAAAAATCAAAATGGTTAATAACTTAACAAATTATTTAGGAAAATTTGAAATGTATACATACGAAGATATTTTGAATGATAAAGAAATCATTAAAAAATACGAAGAAATTGAAATAGCTACAAATTATGTTATAGCTCATGGAATAGTCCATGTTAACAATGTTTTAGAACTTTGTAAGAACATTGCAAATGAATTAAATCTAGATGAAGATAAATCAAGATTATTATATATTTCCTGCGCTTTACATGATATTGGCAGATTTATTGACAATAAAACCCACAATTTAACAAGTGAAAAATTTGCGAGAGAATACTTAAAAGATAAATTGAATTCAGTAGAATTAGACATTGTTTGTAAAGCAATTAGATATCACTCACAAGAATGTGCCGAATTTGATAAAATGGATGATGTGGCATATTGTTTAATTCTCGCAGATAAACTTGATTATCAAAAAAATAGATTGCTAGAACATTTAATGCATCAAGCAACCACTCCTCACTTTAATAAGTTAAAATATTGTGATAAGATGAGTGTGAAAGTTGAAAATAATAGTTTGATTATCCAAGTTCATCAAAACAATAAAGAAATGGAAAATATCGTAAAAGATATGGACAAGGTTTTTTTACATATAATTTTAGATGAATTTGTTAAGCATTTTAATTTAGATAAATATTTATATGAATTTATTTAAGGTTGATATATGATAAAAGTAAAATTAGAAAAGTTTAAAAAAGAAGATTCCAAATTTATTATAGACAATTTCCCAACTTACTTTATGGATAATAGTATTGAGAATATTGAAAGAATCATTAATGATTGGAATCATAGTTTGGGTTTTTGTATAATTTATGAAAATCAAAGAGTCGGTATTGTGTCTTTAACAGAAAAACAAGATAAAAGTTTATCTTATGGGACATCTATTCTTAAAGAATATCAAGGTAAAGGCATTGCTACCGAAGCATTTAAATTAGTTTTAAAAGAAGCTCAAAAACAGGGTTATACAAAAATTATATCTTCTTGTATTAAAAGCAATATTGCCAGCCGAAACCTTCACAAAAAAGTGGGTTTTGATTTGATAAAAGAAGAAATCAATTCGGCAGGCAATGAAATGTGTCGATGGTCAATGAATATTAAGGGGTAAAAAATGAAAAATCGAAACTTAAAATATTATTTAGGAAGGCATAAAACAGCCATTGTGTTTTATTTTATAACTATTATATTAGCGAGTATTTGTTCAGGTGCAACCACTCTTCTAATGGCACAATTTTTATCTCATGTAACAATTGGAGCTATCAGACGAGGATTTATGTTTTTAATTATTGCAGGGGCTTCGTTTGTTATTGCTGAATTGAGTTGGTGGGCTAATTTATTCTTTATATTTTAAGTATTCAGGTATAATATGGAAAGAAATAGCAATTGATTTAACAGAAAGGAACTTTGCTCTTTCAACACTAACATTTTCAGAAAATAATTTAGGAACAATAGTTTCAAGAATACTAGATGATTCTCAAGAGGTTTTAGAAAAGATAAGTCGCATTATAGAGGTTTTGGCTTCAACAATAACTAATCTAGTCATAATAATTTATATCATATCTTTAAATTGGATTATCGGAATAATTTATATTTCTATTATTGTTGGTTGTTTCTTAATTGAGACTGCTAGAAGAAAAGTTCAAAAAAAGCATTCAGCAAACACAAAAAAGGCTTACGACCAATCTTTAACTTTGGTTACAGAAATTGTTAAAAGCGAAAAAGATGTTAAAACTCTTGGATTAGAGAAAAAACTAATAGAAACATCTACAACAAGTTTTGAGAATTATAGACAACGCATGAAGAAAAGAGATTTCTCTAGTTGTAATTTTATGAGATATAGAACTATTTTATTAAGTGTGTTGAATATAGGAGTTTTGGCATTAGGCGTTTATTTAATGGATACTAATATGTTAACAATGGCATCGTTTATCCTATTATTCACTTATAAAAACAATTTAGATGAATTTATTTGGAATTTAGGTTTTATTTTTAAATCAACGGCAGAAATTTCAGTTGGCACTACAAGAATATTTGATTTATATGATGAAAGTAAATATCAAATAGAAAAATTTGGCAATAAGAAATTAAAAAATATTAAGGGAGCAATTGAATTTAAAAATGTTGAATTTTCTTATAACAAAGAAGATAAAGATAACAAGCTAAATGTTTTAGAAAATTTATCATTTACTATTGAACCTAACACATCAGTTGCATTTGTTGGTAAATCAGGTAGTGGTAAAAGCACAATTCTATCACTAATGTGTAAACTAATTGAAACCGATAAAGGCAAAGTTTTAATTGATGGAAATAATATCAATACATTGTCAAAAGAAACATTAAGAAACAATATATCTTTAATAAATCAATTTCCTTATATTTTTGATATGAGCATTAAAGAAAATTTGTTATTGATTAAAAAAGATGCTACCGACGATGAACTATGGGAAGCGTTAAAATTAGCGTGCTTTGATAAAGATGTTAAAGCAATGCCTCAAGGAATTGAAACAAAGGTTGGCGAAACAGGTGTTAAATTAAGTGGTGGTCAAAGGCAAAGATTGGCAATTGCAAGAGCATTGTTAAAGCAAACAAAAATTATTATGTTTGATGAGAGTACTTCAAGTTTAGATAATTTTGCACAAAGCCATATTCAACAAAGTATCGAAGAAATGAAAGGTAAACACACTGTTGTTATTGTTGCTCATCGCCTTTCAACAGTAAAGAACGTTGATAAAATATTCTTCTTAGATGAAGGTAAAATTGTGGATGAAGGTACATTTGATGAATTGTTTAAGAAGAATAAAATATTTAAAACAATGTTCCTAGCAGAGAATTTATAAAATAAAAAAACTAAATCGGGTTTGATTTAGTTTTTTAGTGGTGCCGGTGGTCGGGGTCGAACCGACACGGACTGTTACGTCCCCAGGATTTTAAGTCCTGTGCGTCTGCCATTTCGCCACACCGGCATTGGAGGCACCAACCAGATTCGAACTGGTGATGAGGGTTTTGCAGACCCGAGCCTTACCACTTGGCGATGGTGCCGTACGTCACAAACTGTGCTATTGTTTGTTTGCTAATTGCAAACATAAACTTTTTACTTGTTTGTTCCTTAATTCCATGCGAAGCACTTCGTTTGCTTCTTTGGGAGCCCTAAATAATTTTAAGTTTTGTGCTA
>CAZTNT010000047.1:0-8426 GCA_964614965.1 uncultured Lachnospiraceae bacterium
ATAAAAAAACAATGTCAACAATTTTTTTAAGATTTTTAAAAATATTTTACAAAAATTCAAAAAGTCACCATATATAATGTTGACAAAAACAGCGAAAGTACTATAATAAAGTTAAATATGGAGGATTTATGAAAATTTTAGGAAAAGATGTTGTTGTCGGAACAAAAAAAATATGCATGGAATATATTTCTAGAATCCAAGGTGGATTTAGTGATTCTTTTGTTGGGTATACTGACTATAAAGGTGATGATTTAGAAAAAGATGTATTGTTCATTCGTGATAAAAAAGGTTACTTTGTGGAATTGAAAGAACTCGGTTCTCACCCAACTTTCTCGCTAATATGCTTTGGGGCAGCAACACGTTGGAAAACATCTCCTAGGCACGCCGGTGATTATTACATTGATGACATCAAACCTTATTTTGAAAAATATGATCAAAATACCTTGTTCGATTTAAAGCAGTTAGTTCACACAGCAAAAGTTTATTCTACTGAAGAATATCAATCAACTTTAACAAACAATTAAATTTTAAAAAAGCACCTAATTGGTGCTTTTTTTGCAACTATGAACAAGATTTTGTTGTTTTGTTGCTAGCAGACTTTGTGTTTGACGTTTTACATCTACCACCACAAGCTTTTGCGCTTGACGCTTTGTTTGAAGTGGCTTTCGAAGTTGAGTTTGATACACTCTTTGTGCTTCTTGATCCACTTGTCATGTCACTATTGCTAATGTTTTTATTTGAAGTTCGTGACATATTTTGTGCGTTAGACACATTACTTGTGTTTGTTGTTTTCTTTTTACCAAACATTTTAAATCTCCTTTTTTTGTAGTTACCTACAATCCTATTATGTGCAAATTTCTACAAAAAATGCGCAAAACAAAAACCGCACAATATTTTGTGTGGTTTTTATTAATGCTATACCTTATATATTATTCAACAGAAATAATATAATAATAAACTGGTTGTCCACCAAACACAATTGAAACATCAACTTGAGGGAATTTTTCTTCCAATTTAGTTTGAAGTTTTGCAGAGTCTTCTTCAGTCACTCCTTCACCATAGAACAATGTGATGTTGCTTGAATCATCATGAACAAGTTTCTCAACAAGAGCAACAGTTGTGTCTGTTACATCTTTACCTGTTGTTAAAACTGAATGTTCATCAAGACCCATTATGTCACCAACAGTAACATCAATTCCATCAACATTTGTTGTTCTAACAGCATATGTTACAGAACCAGAACGTACAGATTCAATTACTTCGTTCATATTTTCTTTGTTTTCATCAATTGAACTATTTGCATCAAATGCCAACACTGCACTAACACCTTGAGGAATGCTCTTTGTTGGAATAATAATTAAATTTTTGTCAGTAATATCATTAGCTTGTTCAGCTGACATAATAATATTTTTATTGTTAGGGAAAACAAAGATATTTTTAGCATTAACCTTGTCTGCAGCTGTTGCAATATCATTTGCGCTTGGATTCATTGTTTGACCACCACTGATCACATAGTCAACATCAATATCTTTAAACACATTGCTAAGACCTTCACCAGCCGCAACAACAATCATTCCATATTCTTTAATAGGAGTTTTTTCTTGTTTTTTACGTAATTGACGGTTTTGCTCCAACATGTTTTCAATTTTAACACCATTAAGTTCACCTAATTGCAACGCATAGCCTAAAGCTCTGTTTGGTTCATTTGTGTGAACGTGAACTTTAATAAGTTGAAGGTCTCCAACACAAATTACACAATCACCAATTTCCATCAAACGCGTTCTCAATGTGTTGATATCTGCTTCTGTTGTTTTTTCAAAAATGTTAACAACAAAGAATTCAGTGCAATATGCGAATTTGATATCTGCCAAAGATTCATAGTTAACGTGTAATTCTTCGCTAGTTAAATCTTTTTCGACATTATCAACGAATTCAACATCAGACATTTCTCCCGTGATTGCCTTATAGAAACCGCTGAAAATATACATTAATCCGCGACCACCAGCGTCAACAACACCAGCTTTTTTCAAAACTGGCAACATATCAGGGGTCATTTGAAGGGTTGCTTCTCCGTATGCAAGAACTTCAGTGAAGAAATCTTCAAAAGTTTTTTCACCTTTTGCAGACTTACTCTTTTCTGCCATAGCCTTAATGATTGTTAAAATTGTACCTTCTTTTGGAACAGTTACAGCTTTATATGCCATTTCTGCGCCAACTTGCACTGCTTTTGCAAAATCTTTAATTTGAATTTCATTTTCAACACTCATTAAAACTGAGCAAATTCCTTTGATAATTTGGGATGTGATAACACCACTATTTCCACGAGCACCTTTTAATGCTCCGCGGTTAAAAGAAACACAGACAGATTCAATTGTGTTAGATTCACAAGCATTCATTTCTGCCACTGCACTTTTGAGTGTTAAACTCATATTTGTTCCTGTGTCACCATCTGGCACAGGGAAAACATTTAAAGCATCAATGTCTTTTTTCTTTTCTTCAACCAAAGAAAAAGCATTAGCAAACATCTTTCTTAACGTAGAACCGTTAATAGTTTTTCCCATAATATTAAACTCTCCTATACTCTAACATCTACGATATGCACAACAACATCGCTCACAATCATGCCAGCGAAACGTTCAACAGAGTACTTCACACTTTGTCTGATGCTTTCGGCAACAGCAGTTGCAGATACTCCGCAGTGACGCATAATAACATAGACGTCTATCTTCATACTATCATTTTGAAGAGAAGTTACAACAACCCCCTTATGCGCAGTTGTGATTGCATTACCTTTAAAAAAACTGCGTTGTGAAACTAAACCAACAACTCCAACACACTCTAACACAGAAACAGCAGCAACCTTACTGATTGCTTTTTTGCTGATGCTGATTTTACCAAATGAATTAAATGTGGCTAATTTCATTATTCTCTCCGCTACTATTATATAATATTATTCTATTTAATGCAAATGTTTTTACTCATTTTAACAAAAAATATATATTTTTTAATTACCAAAATTTTCCATATTTACTTATATTGCTAAAAACAATTTTAATCAATTTTATAAAAACACTTGCAATTTGTTGTAATCTATGTTATTATATCTTAGTTTGAAAAGAAAATTATACGGAGGTAATTCTATGAAGGTATGTGAAATTTGTGGAAAAGGTCGCACAACTGGTAACAATGTTAGCCACAGCATGCGTCACACTAAGAGAACATTTGACGCTAACATTCAAAAAGTGGATGTTGAAATAGATGGAAAAAAAGGTAAAAAAAACATCTGTGCAAAGTGTTTAAAAACTATGAAGAAAGAAAGCAAATAAGCTTTTCTTTTTTTATCTATTTTACATTGCGTATGCTTTGTCAAATAGATGATAGGAAGGGCAAAAAAATATTTGTGCTAAATGCATTAATACAATGAAAAAAGAAGCTAAGTAATTAGTTTCTTTTTTTTGTGGATTTTTAGCATAGACGAACTTTCATTTCGGCATCAACTGAAACTTTTGAAATTTCCCCATTACAAATTTCCAAATCAACAAAAGGTAGAGGAATTTTGTGTTCCTTGTCGCTTATAGCCCCTGTTGAAAGCAAAACAGTATTACCATATCTTGTTTCAATAATTTTGTCGGGAAACTTTTTTTTAACAAATTCTAAAAGTTCATTTTGAGTAAATTTTTCAAAAACAATATACGGCGCACTTGCTTTATAGTACTCTTCAATTAAAATTGGATAAACATAATGGTCATCATAAACCCACCATTTGTCGTTGAATTCAAACTCTACCCAACCATGCCTATAATTTGGAATGCTGTCTTTACACTTTAATCCTTTGTGGATTTCACCACGCACTAACCTATCTGTTGGTTTTAAGCACAAAAATAGATAGGTTGAATAATAATAGCAATTTCTTAAATAATGTTTGTCAAAATATTCATGCATTGTAATGTTACGATATCTTGCAATTTTCATTCTATCAAATAAATAATTTAAAGCATCCATTTGCTCTTGTTCTTCATTTTGTTCTGCTAAGTTTTGTGTTAATTTACTAACTAAATTCATGTTTGCATTATATCATACATTTTAGATTTGTCAAGATATGAAAAAAGACTGAAAGACAGTCTTTTAATCAATTCTGCTTGCACCACATTTTGGACAAGAATCTGAAGTCTTCTTATATTTACTGCCACAATATGGACATTTGTTGTGTGTTTCTTCTTTAATTGTTGGTTGTATTGTTGAAGAATCATTTTCTGGGTTTGCGCTATTTTCCTTTTTCTTTTTTAATTCTTTAATACATAGCACAAGAGGTAATGCGCCCAATCCTGCACAAATTAATCCAGCAAAGACAACAACTCCACCTTCTCCGTTGTCATTAGGATTCTCTTCTGTAATTTCATTAGGATCTGATTTGAGATAATATATTGTTACAACTTTTCCAACTGTTTCAGGAAGCTCCCATCCTTCATTGCTTCGATTTGTGTAGTCTACACCATCAACACTATATTCATAAGTTGTGTAATACCAACCTGAGACATATTCATTCTTAATACATTCTGCATCAACAGTTGCATATTTGTTTGTGGAAGCACATGAAGACAAACCTGAAAACATCACAAATAAGCCAACTAAAACAAAAATTGCTCCAACCACTATTCCAACAATTGAGCTTCCGCCACCACCATGATAATGCCTATGGCCACCAATGAACACAGTTGTGTGATGATGTCCTCCCCAAGATCTACCACTTCTATTTGAACGCACACTGCTTCTGCTCATACCTCTGCTTCCACCACCAAAACTATTTGAACCTCTGCTCCCACCTGAACTTCTTCCTCTACCCATAAACACTCCTTTGAATAATTTTATAATTATATTTTTTTAAAGTCAAATAATTAGCACTTTGAATTTCAATTAAGTGCTAGCAAATGATAACATAAACACTAATTTAACATTTTTATCTATCTATTCATATATTCTAATATGAAAATTTATGTTTGGAAAGCACCAAAAATTGTTGGCGCAATTTTAAAATTACTTTTTAAAAAGAATGTTGAATATGTTGGAAAGTGAATGCTATTGTCATGTTGAGCGGAGTCGAAACATCCAATAAACGGAGTAACGTATTCTGATTATGGGATTCTTCGATTTCGCTGACGCTACACTCAGAATGGCAGTGTGTGCATAGAACGAAATGAAAAAAATTGGGCGTTTTTTAGTCGTCCAATTTCTCTTTATACTTTCTTGTTTTTGGATAAGCCTTGTCGCTTATGCTTGCTTCAAGTTCTTTTATTAGTTTGATTGAAGATTTATCCAAATCCTTTGGCATTTCGCCTTTTAAGGTCACAATAAGGTCTCCGCTACCCAATCCCTTCAAATACTTGATTCCTTTGCCTTTAAGCGTGTATTTTGTGTTAGATTGCGTGAGAGGTGCAACATCAATTGTTTGTTTTCCCTTCGGTGTTGGAACTTCAATCTTGCCACCAAGCATTAATGTTGTGATTGGCGCATAAACATCCACATACAAATCAAAACCTTTTCTGACAAGCAATGAGTGCTCTTGGACAGTGATTGCAATTCTAAGGTCTCCCGGAACACCATTTTCGCTTGCTGTTTGATGCCCCTCACCGTTTAAGCGAATCACTTGGTCATTATCTATACCTGCTGGAATTTTAACTTTGATTTTTGTTGTTGTGGTTTTAAGCCCACTACCTTTACAGTTAGGACACTTATCTTTAACAACCTTTCCTTTTCCATTACAATTGCGACAAAGACCGGTTGTTCGGGTCATTCCAAACAAGGTTTGTTGGGTGTATGTAACATGGCCTGTTCCATTACATTCAGAACACGTTACATAATCACTAGACGATTTTGCGCCTGTTCCATGACAATCTGGACATCTTTCTTTCCTTGTGACAACAATCTCTTTTTCACAACCAAATGCCGCTTCCAAGAATGTGATAACAAGGTTCATGTTAATATCTTCGCCTTCTTCTCTTGCTTGACGACCGCCACCACGACCGCCAAAATTAGAGAAGATGTTAAAAATGTCTTCAAAACCACCGAAACCACCTTCAAAGCCTGAAAAACCTTGACCACCGCTAAAACCCTGTGGTCCATCTGCTGAGCCAAATTGGTCATAATTTGCGCGCTTTTGTTTGTCACTAAGCACAGAATATGCTTCGTTAACTTCTTTAAACTTTTCAGCCGCTTCTGGAGTTTTGTTTAAGTCAGGATGATACTTTTTAGCCATTTGTCTGTAAGCTGACTTGATTTCATCATCACTGGCATTCTTATCCACTCCCAGCGTTGAATAATAATCTTTATTTGCCATTTTAAAACCTTTTGATTATTTTTATATTCTGCTTTTCTTTTAAAGAAAAGACAGCAAAAGAAAATTATATAGTTGCATTATCTTGTTTTTTTGTGTTTTCTAATTCATAAATATAACTTTTTATTTCATTCTTTGATGTATCTAATTCTAAGAAATGTGAATTGTTAAAAATAATTCTCATAGAATAACCCAAAGCCATATTTAGAATTAATTTTTTATGATATTGAATTTTATCAATATTTTTAAAATTAAAACATCTGTGTCCATGCATTTTAAAACTAGGATTTACTTCACTTAATGAAGTACATAATATACAAAATTGCTTAAAAACATCTTCCAACTTTTTGGATTCATAATATAATTTATCAATTTCATTGCTTGTAGCAAGATATATGGAATATTTTTTATCGTCCATAAGACTTGGTGCAATGTAAATCATGTTTATCTTATCAATAAACCAATCAAAGTCCAAGACATTTAATATTTTGTTATCAACTATTTCAAATTCTAGTTCTTTTTTCATTCGTTTCTCCTAGTTGCAAGTTGCTTGTTGACTTCTTATTTCAATAAGTTTATAATCAATTTCATGATATAATCTCTCTGCTTCACGCCAAGAATTTAAAAGAATGCCTTCTTTTCTTCCATTGTTAAAAGTTAAAACTAAACTATGTTGATTTGAATAACCTTCTCCATTTTTGTAACTTTCAATATGTTGAGATTTAATATGTTGAACATTAATAACATGTTTTTTACCACAGACTATATAATTAGGATTTTCTAATACTTTTAAGACCAACTCACCAACATCAAAACAATAATCAGGAATTAGTTTAAATTTTCCATACTCTATAAAAACAACACAATTTTTATATAAATGTATTTGTTCAAGCAAATCTAAATCGATTAAATAATCACTATCATTGTGAATAAAATGCAAAATATTGTTGTTAATATCAAATTCTCTTTCTCTCATGATTGATTTCTCCTAAAATTGATTATTCGATAAATTTTTTCTACTTGTTGCATTATAGAATAAATTGTTTAAAATCAATGTGCTAAATTGTTACATTATTTTCTTTTTGTTGTTTATATTCATTAAGTTTCTCCGTTAAATAAGAATATAATTTATTGGCTTGTTTGCTAGTTTCACAAATGATTATATCACTATAATGTTGACTTATGATTATAACAGAATATTCTGAATAAACTTTTGAATCTTCTAACTTGATTTGTTGAACATTTGATAAATTGTTAAGAATTTTTGACAATTGTTTTTTTCTCATATTTTCTCCTAATTAAGCGAAGTTGAACAAGGCAGATTTGCCTTGTTCTTCTTTTACTTGTTCTTACTATAAAGTTTTGATGTCTTCTAATCTTACAATAACACTTTCAAAATATTGTTCTTGGAATTCAGTTAAAGCGCGAATTTGGTCGTCAGTGTAATCCTTATCTTCTGGCATAACAATAAGTTTGTCATCATTGTCATTTGTTCTGTGAATGTATGCTTTAACAACACCTTCAAACTCTTCCATCGGCTTGTGAACACCCAACACGTAAGCATCAAGTTCTTCTCCATCACCTGACACTGTGTTTGGTATAAAACCATAATTAACAGGATAAATAAATCCGTGTTTTGGATGAGCACATCCAAGTGGTCTATCCATAACTACTTTAACTTCTTTTCCTAAATATTCTTTTGTTTCCATAATCCCTCCTTCTTTGTGAAAACTTATTGATTATAACAGAAATTAATTGTTTGTCAATAAGCAAAGTTGAACAAGGCGGTTATGCCTTGTTCTTCTTATACTTTATTTTTCTTCTATTGCAAAAGCAGGATACATTCCTTCTTTAAAGTCTTTTGATTGTAAAAACTCTTTTAGTTTATTTCTAGTTTTTTCAATATCATCTTCGAAAAATGAATAAATTGTTTCAGCCCAATAATATGAATTATCATTTTCATCCAAAGGTCCACCATAAGCAAAGTTTGGAACATGAAAATCTTTTTTCTGATGATAATAAAACATTATATATTCTAGTTTTAATTTATGCTTCTTTACAATATCAAGAAACTTATCAATGTCTTCAACATTTA
>CAZTNT010000048.1:0-8294 GCA_964614965.1 uncultured Lachnospiraceae bacterium
GGGTTTTACCCTCAAAATGAAAAACCACCAGATTATCTGGTGGATTTTTATTGTTATGTCTTCAACAAAAAATCAAATTTTCATTGAAAAATTGTTTTATTATACATTTATAAAGATGTCATTTTATTGAAAGTCGAAACATCCTCGTATTTTATTGACAATTAATTTTATTTGTTATAATATATGGGTATTAAAAGTAGGTTAATAATGACACAAGAAACTAGAAATGTTTTGTACAATAAAAAACCAGAAGAACTAAATAAAGATGAAGTTGATTATATTAATTCTTTACTAAGGAAAAAATCGGCTAGATTTAATTTTTGGTTTATATCAATTATTGCACCAGTTATGGGTCTTTTAGTTCCTTTGGCTTTGGCATATCCATTAGCAACATATTTACCAGTAACAACAATTTTGGGAGCTTCCACAGGTTTATTATTAGGTGCGATGATATATACAATGGAACCATCCTTAAAATCTTTAGGTTTAACAAGAAAAGAGTGGAAAGAACTTAAAAGATCAGGAAGATTAAAAGAACTTGATAAACTTGTTAAATTATACGAACAATCAGACAAATCTTATATTGATAATTTAACTGAAAGAGAAGTTTCTATAAATGAAGAATTGAAAAAAACTGAAAACCACAAACAAAATTTGATTTCTCAATTGGAAAAAATTAAGGAAGAAGAACAGACAATTATAGGTGAAGAACAACCGCATAAATATACTCAAGAAAAAGTGGCTGAAATGCTTGAAATTGAGCAAAATTTACTTTTAAAATGTTTAGAAAGAGTTAAAAAAGAACAAGAAATGTTGCAAGAAAATACTGATAGTAAAACAATAACAGAATCAGGCAAAAGGGCAGAGCAAAGTATCGATTATATGCAAGAAGCCCTCAAAGCATGCCAAGAATTCAATAAAGAGTTTAAAGATGAAACATTCGATAATTAATTAAAAGTCCAACTTTATTAGTTGGATTTTTTAATGCAATGTTAAGTTTTTACGCAAAGATATATTTTTTGTAAATAAGCAATTATGTGACGATATATTTCAAAATTTATTAAAATAGTTGAATTTAATTTTCATAAATTATAATGAGAATCAAATCTGCAATAAGACAAATTTAAAAGTTTTAACATGAACAATGTATCATTTAAGATTTAGATTTTATAATTAGAATTCATATAATAACGTTTGACACATTTCAAAAAAGCGATTAAACCTAATTTGTTTAGTAAATTGCGCTGAGACGAAACGAAATATAAAAAAACGAATAATTGGTCATTTAAAAATGCTCTTAGAGCGATTTTGGATTAAAAAGGTGAATGATTATTTTATTGATTTTTTTGATTTTGCTAAAATACGCTGAGACGCATTCTGAAAAATCTAAATGAATAATTGGTCATCTTAAAATCTGTGCTGAGACAAATTCAATCAAAATTAAATGAGCAATTGTTCATGTAATAAATCATTAAGAAATCAATCATACAAAATTTCAAGTAAAACCAAAAAATTTTCATATAATATAAATTTGAATTAAAAATATAATTAACAATTTTAAGTTTATAAAGGATTTTTGTTTTATTTGTAAAATTCAAATAAAATTAACACAAGGAATTAGTCATTTAAAATTATTTGAATGCGTCTGAGCGCAGATTTAAATGATAAATATAACATACAAATTAGTTTGTGGATAAAATTGTGGTTTAGGTGTCGAATTATAACAATATGTAGCAATAAATAATGAATGTGTGGAAAAAGTTAGGGATTTCCACATCAATTTTTATCAAAATCGATTATTCTTTGCGCAAAAGAAGTGTTTTGCGCAAAGATATGAATGTAAAGTTTTCCACCGCTCCATTTTTGTCCACATAGGTTATTAATAAATTTGTAAGCATATTTTTATAAATTTAGTTAATTCTTTCTTATTCCACCCCATTAATTTAGTCATATTCCAATAAAAAAAGATGCCACAAAGCACCTTATAATTATAATAATGTTTTTATCGCGTTCATTAGTCCAATCTTTCCATGTTGATAGCTTAAACAACCTTGTAAGAATCCTGCATATGGTTCTCTCATCGGACCATCACAACTAAGTTCAATTGAACTACCTTGATTGAAACTTCCGCTCGCCATAATAATTTTGTCTTCGTAACCATCCATTTCTCCTGCCACAAGTGTTGTATTGCTATCTATTGCACTTGAATATTGAATTGCACGTGTGAATTCAACTAGTTTATTTTTATCATTAAATTGAATACAACAAACAATGTCAGACAATGAGTCATTGAGAGTTGGCACTGTCACATAGCCTAATTCCTTCATAGCAGCACTTGTTAAAACAACTAATTTCTTCGCTTGGGCAACAATGTGCGGAGACATGAAAACTCCTTCAAAGAAAGCCTTGTATCCTGGTTCATACGAGCCATTATCTACTCCAAGTGCTGGACTCATCATTTTGTATGTTATAAGTTCAATTAATTCACTTTTTCCTGCAATATAGCCACCAGTTGGCGCAATTCCACCACCCATATTTTTAAGTAAAGATCCAATAACTAAATCTGCCCCAACATCAGTTGGCTCTAATTTTTCAGTAAATTCACCATAGCAATTGTCAACTACAATATAAGAATTCGTGATTTCTCTAACTGCCTTAATTACTCGTTCGATTTGTGAGATATTTAGTGCATTTCTTAAAGAATACCCACGTGAACGCTGAATATATAGCATTTTAGGTTTTAGAAGTTCTATTTTACTTAAAATTGAAGGAATATCAAAATCATTATTAACTAATTCAACTTCATCATAATGAATATTATAATCTTTAAGTGACCCTACGTCTTTTCCCTCCACTCCGTATATAATGTTTTTTAACGTATCATATGGAGTTCCAGAAATACATAACATTGTGTCGCCAGGGCGAAGAATTCCAAATAATGATTGACTTATTGCCTCAGTTCCACAACTAATGAGGGGACTAACAAAGGCGTCTTCAGTGTTAAATATTGATGCAAAAACTTGTGATATCTTTTCTTTCCCTATATCATTATGACCATAACCAGTGCTTCCAATAAAATGATATGATTGAATTTCATGTTTGTTGAAAGCATTTAAAACTTTTAGTTGATTGTGAAATTCAATTTCTTCAATTTTTTTAAACTTGTTTTCACATAATTTTTCACTTGAATTAATTAGTTCAAGTGCTTTTTCATCAACATTAATCATTTAAAAAACTCCTTATTTTCTCTTCTGCTTGATTTAAAGAGCACAACTCAAGATGTTTGATTGTTTTCACAAAAGTAAGTTGTCGTTTACAGTAATTTCTTGTATGTTGTTTGATTAAATTAATTGTAGTTTGTTTATCAGTCTTTCCTTCAAAATAATCAAACCATTCTTTATATCCAATTGAATTGAATGCTTGCATTTCGCGTGTTGCACCTTTATTGATTAAACCTTTAACTTCTTCTTCCAACCCCATTTCAAGCATCTTATCAACTCTGTGATTAATTTTATCATAGATATACTCTCTATCTGCAATTATACCTATGCTTAATACTTCATAATCTTTCAATATACTATCAGTTTTAGTGAGTGTTTCATGATTAGTTTCAATTTCTATATATCTAATCACGCGTTTTAAATTATTTGGATGAACAACTTGAGCCATTTCTGGATTTAATCCATTTAAAATGTTCCAAACAGCTAAATTACCTTCATTTTGAGCCATTTTTTGATATTTTTCACGCAACTCAACATTAGACTTTGTTTCTCCTAAAGAATAGCCTTCAATAAGCGCTTTAATATACATTCCAGTGCCACCGACAATAATAGGTATTTTACCTCGAGAGATAATTAAATTTATGGCATTTTGTGTGTTTGATAAGAATTCTCCAACATTGAAACTTTCATAGAATTCCTTAATGTCAATTAAATGATGAGGAATTTCATTCATTGTTGATTTATCTTCTTTTGCACTTCCTATATCTAAGCCTTTGTAAATTTGAACACTATCAGCTGATATTATTTCACCATTAAATTCACGTGCAATATCGATTGCTAAACCACTCTTACCAGAACCTGTTAAACCTGTTATGATAACAATTTTTGTCATACTAACCTCTTGAACCATTTTTCAATTTGTGATCTAGTTACAACAGTTAAAATTGGCCTTCCATGAGGGCATAATAAAACCGGATTTTTGTCATCTAAATTTTTAAGCAATTCCTTAATTTCGTGTTCACTTAAGGTCATCCCTGATTTAACACTACTTTTACATGCTTTTTGCATTAAATAGTGTTTTATTTCATTGTTCATGCTGGGTTTTATGTTTTTCATATCATGCAAAATGTCATCAATGAAATTCTTTAAATTAATATCTTTGAGTTGCATTGGAATCGAGTGAATGATTATTTTTTTATCACTAAATTGTTCAATATCAAAACCTAATTTACTTAAAGAATCTTTTAAATTCATTAAATAAGTTATCTCGTTTTCATTTAGCTCTTGTGTGTATGGAATAAGCAAATCTTGAATAACAATGTCTCTTTGCTCTACCATTTGAATGAATTTATCATAATTTAATCTTTCATGACCAGCATGAAAATCTAGCAAAAACATATTTTCACCTTTTTCTAAAATGATAAATTCATTAAAAATTTCACCTATTATTTTAAAGTTCGGAAGATCATCAATGTTCTGGTATTTTACTTCATGCACCTTTTTAGTTTCTGATAATGAAATATTTTTAATTTCTTCTTGTTTGTTAAGTTTTGATATTTCAAACATTGTGATTGGCGAATATGTTTCTTGCTTAAGTATGATTGTGTTAGATAATGGTTTTACAGATGAAATTGGTTTCACTTCAATTTCCTTTAAAGAATTTAAATCAGTTTTGATTAGATTTTCTTGCATAGGTTTATTATCAGAAGATTCCACCAAATTAGATTTTGGATTAAGTTGTTCGTAAATCGCTGAACTAATTGCTTTATAAACAAAATCATATATTTTGCTAGGATTTGCAAATTTAACATTGATTTTACTAGGATGAACATTAACATCAACGTCTATTGCTGGCAAATCTAAGTTTAAGATGTACATTGGAAATTGTCTCGGCATTAAATATTCTTCATGTGCCATATATACAGCTTTGGAAATAATTTCATCAATAACATATCTATTATTTAGAATTAACGTTTGATATGTTGTGTTTGGTTTGCTAAAACCAATTTTTGAAACATAACCACAAAGCTTGATATTGTCTATTTCTTTTTCAATATACATCAAATTTTGTGTAACATCATTACCATACACACAACATATTGCATCAAATAAAGTTTTACCATAAGTTTGATAGACAATTTTCTCATCAACTATATATTTAAATGAAATTGTTGGATTTGCTAAAATATAGCGTGAAATAATGTTAGTTATTTGACTTTCTTCTAGTTTTGGTTTTTTTAAAAATTTTCTTCTGGCTGGTGTGTTGAAAAATAAATTATTTACTTCAAGTTTTGTGCCATTGTCACTTATTGTCGCTTCAATTGAGCCAAATTCTCCACCATTTACTTCAAATTTATAAGCACAATCTGAATCTTTAGTTTTTGTTATAAGATTAGTTTGGCTGACATTTGAAATGCTGGCTAAAGCTTCTCCTCTAAATCCTAAAGTGTAAATTTCTTCTAGATCTTCGATATTTTTAATTTTGCTTGTGGCATGAGGCAAAAATGCTTTACATATGTCATCATAATCAATGCCTTTTCCATTATCTTTAACAGAAATATAATCAATTCCTCCATTTTTAATTTCAATGGTTATATTGCTAGCACCCGCATCAATTGAATTATCAACCAGTTCTTTGACAATTGAAAAAGGGCTTTCCACAACTTCACCAGCGGAAATTCTATTAATAATCATGCTATCTAAAACATTAATTGCCATTTTACCTCTTTATATTTATTTTTTTACCATCTCAACTAAATGCGCCAATGTGTCAAATGCAACCATTGGAGACATTTTATTCATGTCAATTTCTTGCAAAATATTTGTTATTTCGCTATCTTTTGTTTCGGAATGTTCAATTTTTTCGTTTTCTAAATCTTTTATTATTTCTTTTGCTCGATTTATAATGTTTACTGGCAGTCCAGCAAGGTTTGCGACTTCAATGCCATAACTTTTTGTTGCACTACCACGCATAATTTTTCTCAAAAATACTAATTTCCCGCCTATCTCTTTAATTGAAATACAGAAATTTTTCACGCCTTCATATTTATTTTCTAATTGCATTAATTCATGATAATGAGTTGCGAAAAGTGTTTTTGCATTTAAATTCTTTGACAAATACTCAACAACAGCCCAAGCGATAGAAAGCCCATCGAATGTAGAAGTTCCACGCCCTACTTCATCTAAAATTATTAAGCTATTGTTAGTGCAGAAATTTAAAATATTTGCAACCTCAATCATTTCAACCATAAAAGTAGATTGTCCAACAGCTAAGTCATCACTTGCACCAATTCGGGTGAATATTCTATCAACCAAACAAATATTGGCACTTTCGGCAGGGACAAAACTTCCTATGTGAGCCATGTATGTTATTAAAGCAACTTGGCGCATGTAAGTTGACTTACCTGCCATGTTTGGTCCTGTTAAGATAATAGTTTTTTGAGAATTGTCATTCAGCATACAATCATTTGAAATAAAGTCATTTTTGTTGATTTTTTCAATGATTGGATGGCGACCTGCCACAATATTTATAGTGCTATCGTCTGTGATGTTTGGGCGAACATAATTGTTTGTTATTGCAACCGTGCTTAAAGAATATAAACAATCAATTGTTGAAATTACATTTGCAATGTCTTGCATGATTGAAGCATTCATCAACAACTGCTCTTTTAATTTGTTGAAGATTTCATGTTCTAATGCAATCGAATTTTCATGACTGCTTAAAATTTGTTCTTCAAACTTTTTAAGTTCTTCGGTTATATATCTTTCATTATTTGAAATAGTTTGTTTTCTTATGTAATGAAATGGAACTTGTTCACTAAATTGTTTATTAACTTCAATGTAATAGCCGAAAACACGATTATAACCAATCTTTAAATTTTTAATTCCAGTTGATTCTCTTTCTCGCGCTTGAATCGATAAAATAATATCCTCTGCATCTTGTTTTAATGTACGTAAAGAATCTAATGATTGATTAAATCCAAATTTAATGAAACCACCTTCTTTTAAAAGAGCTGGGGCATTTTCGTCTATTGTGTTGTTAATTAAGTTAACAATGTCTCGTACATCCACAAGTTTATTAGCTAATTCAATAAATTTATCATTTAATGTGCTTAAAAGAATTTCTTTTACATATGGAACCACAGATAAAGAATTTGCAAGCGCTAAACAATCTTTTGGAGTTATATTCCCATATGAGATTTTACCAACTAGCCTTTCAATATCCTGTATGCTAGATAAATGTCTCTTTAAACTATTTCTTGCTGTTGAGTTTAAACATAATGTCTCAATTAAGTTTAGACGCGAATTAATTACATTTTTATCTTGCAAGGGTTGTCTAACCCATGAACGCAACATTCTTGCACCGCTATTGGTTTGCGTTTGGTCCAACACCCATAATAAACTGCCATATTTGGAACCATCATGCATTGTTTGTTCAATTTCAAGGTTTCGTCTTGTGTTTGTATCTACATACATAAATTGTTCATCATTAAGCACTTTTGGCATTTTAAGATGTTTTAATTCTCTTTTTTGAGTTTCTTTAAAATATTCAAGTAATGCACCAACAACAGCAACACAGTTTTTCTTATCAAAATCAAAACCTTTGAAGCTTTCTAAATTATATTGTTGTTTAATATTTTTCTCTGCATTAGACTTGCTGAACGACCATTCAAAATATGTGTTGAATGTATATTTAGGATTAATTTGAACACATGGTATGCTATCTTCAATTTTCTTTGCTTCTTCATTGCAAATAATCTCTTGAGGCATAATTCGTATTATTTGATCATTGATGTAATTATTTAGGTTATTTCCGCTATATTCTGCCACGCATAATTCACCTGTTGAAAGATCACTATATGCGTATGATATTGTGTTCTTCTCTTTATAGATACACATTATGTATGAATTTGTGCTTTCATTTAACATAACTGTGTCAACAACTGTTCCAGGAGTTATAATTCTAACAACTTCTCTTTGCATAACTTTATCAATAATTTTATCAGTTTGTTCGCAAATCGCAACCTTATAACCCTTTTCAATCAATTTTTGAACATACCCTTCATAAGCATG
>CAZTNT010000049.1:0-2138 GCA_964614965.1 uncultured Lachnospiraceae bacterium
GGGTTTTACCCGTTAAATGAAAAACCACCCGCTACGCAGGTGGATTTTTATTGTTATTCTAACAATAAACTAAATTTACGAGCAAAGCGAGGTAAATTAGTTTATTAAATAGCCACAGTTTCGATATCTGAAGTTTCTACAACATCATCAGATGTGTCAACAACAATATCAGGTTTTGCCATTTCAGCTTTTTCTTTATTTATTTTTTCAATTACTGCAAGATAAACTTGGAAAGCGTTTGATGTTGATTTAACAACTGTTCCTTTGTTATCATCAATAGCTTCTTCAAGTCTTGTCTTTAATGTTCTGATATCTTTTTTCTTAAAACCTTCAGCAATTAATTCATCAACAAACCTAGAATCGTTTAATTTTTCTAAAGCAACTCTTCTTGTTGTTTCTCTTTCGTTAATTTTTGCAATGTTGGAATTGTTTGAAGTTTTCTTAGGTTTAGTTTCAACAACTGGAGTTTCAGTATTGTCTGGAGTTACAACAACATCTGTTGAAGTATTAGGAGTTGTGTTGTTAATGGTTTCTGCCTTTCTTTCAGCATCTCTTTCTCTAGTTTTGTTGAGTAAACTAATGTTAAAGCCATGATTAAGGATTTCTGAACCAACTGCTTTTTTGCTGTCTAAAGTTTTTCTTGGTAATTTTTTAAAGTTTTGTCCTTCGCTAACAGCATTAGTTTTCAATAGTAATGTTTCATAAATATCAATCAATTCAAACAAAGGATTGCGTTTGTGGCTTTTATCTTGACGATAGAGCATTGTGTTAAGTTGAATTTCAAAAGTTGTTTTGTCAATAAATTCTTTAACAGAATTTAATAATTGTTCAACATTATTTGTGTTTTGATTCTTTTTATCTTTAGTTTGATAAATCTTGCACAAATCTTGAGTGTATGCTTCCAAATGATGAACTCTGTTTCTGTTTATAGCATTTAAAATATGTTTAGGAATAAATTTAAATTTTCTTGTGAACCAATTTCCTTGATTGAAAGCTAAAACAGTGTGAGTTGTCTTTTCAATTTTTTCCATCAACTTAGTTATATGTAAATCTTCAATTGCTGTTCCAGCTTCATAATCTTTTAAATTTGTTTTTGCATTTTTATACCATAATTTATAATGCAATTTTGTTAACTTTGATTTAGCCCAGAAAACAACTGGGGTTGCAATTAATCCAGCAACTGCACCAAGAGTTGCATTTGCTCCTATTGTTGCAATTTCAGAACCCATAACTGGGAATATTTCTCCAAAAGAAGTAATTGCGTTAAGTCCAGAATTTTTAATCGCTAAAACAACCGCACCAATTCCGCCACATGTTACAGCGGTTGGAATTAAACCTTTCTTAATAACTTGATCACGTTTATTGTTTTCTTTTCTTTGTTTATATTCTTTCTTTGACATTGAGAAATTTGAGTCAGAACTGTAACGGAAAAGTTTTTCAGCGTCTTCAGATGAAAAGCCTTGTTCTTCTAAGAAAGTTTTCAAGTTGTCAACATTAATTTCAGTTTTTTGTTCAATCTTGCTTGTTCTTGTTTTGATTGATTTAATTTCACTTTCTCTTGCTTCTTTTTCTGTTTTTTGGCTTAAATATTGATTTAAAGTTTCAGAATTATCAACAAATTCTTCAATTGCTTTAATGAACTCTTCATCGTTTTCAATATTTTTTAAACGTTTAACCTCATCAATACTTGCTTCTAAATTTGCAACAGATTTGAATGTTGAAATAATTGTTTTAATTTCTTCTTCTTTTCCTTTTAAATCAATTAAAAGAGTTGAACGTTCATTCATTTCTTCATCTGAAAGAGCTGAGTTTGCAAGTTTTTCATTTAAAGCAGTGATTCTAACATACTTTTTCAACAAATCTAATTTGTTTTCAAAGCTAGTTAATTCACGTGCTAATTCAAGACGTAAATCATGAATTAAACTTTCTAAATTTAATGAAACTTCAGCGAGTTCTTCATTTTGAGTATAATATTGTTTCTTTAATCCGTCTAATTCCGCTTGTTCAGTTTCTGAAAGCTTGCGAGAATCAACAAATTCATTTAATAACTTTTCAAAATCATCTCTATGATAAATCTTAAATTTTTTGGTAGCCATTTTGCCCCTCCTATAACAATTTAATCGAATTGATATTTAAAT
>CAZTNT010000049.1:2238-8089 GCA_964614965.1 uncultured Lachnospiraceae bacterium
TCGCTTAATTCTTAATCGAATTAAAGTCCAATTCGCTTAATTCTTAATCGAATTAAAGTCCAATTCGCTTAATTCTTAATCGAATTATAATACACAGTTGGCGGTTTGTCAATACCCATTTTTTAAAAAATTTTGTTTAATACTACATTTTATTGAGCAAATTTTAGTTTATTTAACTAATTTATATATGAACAAACTGATTTTTGTGTTAAAAAAAGACAAGTTTAACTTGCCTTTTAGATTTTATGTATGTTTATGTGAGAAAGCATTTCATTTGCCACTTCCTCAATTGTGAGAGTGGTGGAGTCAATAATAATCGCACCATTAGGAACAACGAGTGGCGCTATTTCACGAGTTTTATCCAAATAATCTCGTGAGGCAATCTGTTGTTCAATTTCGTCAATGGTTATTTTGTTATTCTTAGCTTTTTCTTCCTTAAATCTCCTTCTTGCGCGCTCCTCAATCGAGCAATCTAAATAGAATTTATATTCAGCATTAGGAAAAACATGGCTTCCAATGTCTCTACCTTCAATTACCACATTGTTTTTTGAACAGAATGCATGTTGACACTCAGATGTTTTTTGTCTACAAAACTTGTTTAATGCTACCGATGCCACTAGTGTACTAATGAGATTATCTCTCAATACAGGAGTGTAGTCAATGCTGTTTACAAAAACGTGTTGAACATCATCAATAATTTTTACTTTTAAATCAAAATTTGGTATTTCTGAATCGGTTGTGATGCTTTCAATGTCAAAATTTTGTGCATGCAAGTGAGCAGTTATTGCTCTAAAAAGCGCCCCTGAATTAAAATGAACGAAACCAAGTTTGTTTGCAATGCTGTCTGCCACTGTTGATTTTCCGCTTCCGGCAGGACCATCAATTGTTATAATCATAAACTATATTTTCCTTTTTTACCAAGCTCTCTTTCAATTCTGATAAGTTGATTGTATTTAGCAACTCTGTCTGTTCTGCAAATTGAACCTGATTTAATTTGACCAGCATCAACAGCAACAGCAAGGTCTGCAATAAATGTGTCTTCACTTTCTCCAGAACGGTGTGAGATAACTGTGTTGTAACCATTTTCTTTTGCTAATCGAATTGTCTCAAGAGTTTCAGTGAGTGTTCCAATTTGATTGAGCTTGATTAAAACTGCATTTGCAACACCTTTTTCAATTCCTTCACGTAAAATTTTAGGATTTGTAACAAACACATCGTCACCAACAATTTGAATTTTTTCACCAAGTTTCTTTGTCATCTTAGTCCAGCCTGCCCAATCGTTTTCGCCTAGCGGATCTTCGATTGAAATGATTGGGAATTTTTTGATTAGAGCAGTGTACCAATTAATCATTTCGGTTGTGGTAAAACTTCCAGCTTTACTCTTTGTTAAATCATATTTTTTAGTTTTCGGATTATAGAATTCACTTGCTGCAACATCCATTGCAATTGCAATATCTTTTCCAGGGATGTAACCAGCATTTGTGATTGCTTCAACAATTGCTTCAAGCGGTTCTTCATTGTTTTTAAAGTTAGGAGCAAAACCACCTTCGTCACCAACACCGGTTGAATATTTTTTCTTCTTTATAATTTTCTTTAATTCAACGAAAGTTTCGCTTGCCATTTGTGATGCTTCAAAGAAAGTATTTGCACCGATTGGCATAATCATATATTCTTGGAAATCAACGTTTGAATCAGCGTGAGCTCCGCCGTTGATCACGTTCATCATTGGAACAGGAAGCTTTGAGCCAATACCCAATGTTTTAAATAAAGATTTATTTTTGATGATAGCATTTGCTTTTGCGCAAGCAAGAGAAACAGACAAAATTGCATTTGCTCCGAGATTAGTTTTAAATTCTGTGCCATCTAAGTTGAGCATTATTTGGTCAATTTCTTTTTGTTTAGAAACATCCTTTCCAATAAGTTTTGGTGCAATAATTTTATTTACATTTTCGCATGCTTTTGTTACACCTTTTCCGTGAAAACGTGTTCCGCCGTCACGAAGTTCTAATGCTTCACGTTCACCGGTGGAAGCACCGCTTGGAACAATTGCGGTTGTTTTTGTGCCGTTTTCTAAAGTTAATTGACATTCAACTGTTGGATTTCCACGACTGTCAATAACTTCGTAGGCGATAATATTTTTTATTTTCATATAAGTTCTCCTATTTCTATATTATCACAAAAAAATATTTTAATAAAATAAAATCAATATATATCTTGAAAATTTCAATTTTTATGTTATAATTTTAACATGGAAGATTTAAAAAGAAATTTACAAGAAAGTGTTGTTTTACAAAATGTTTTCATATCAATTTTATCAAAAATGAAAAAAGAAGATGATAAAGAATTTTTCAAATTCGTTAGAAATTTCACAAGAACAAATTATTCAGATGTTTCTAATACAATCATAAAAGAAGTAAAGGTGAACTTGATTAAAGAAATTATGGTTTTAATAAATCAAATGTGGGCTGAAAATCATAATAGATTTGATGAAAGTTTAATAAAACAAAAAAATCTTTACAATGCTGTTAAAGCACAAATTTCCAATGGTCAAAAATTCCCATATAATAATCGTGATTTATATAAACGCATTAGGGAGTGCATTGCTCATAATAGTGAAAACATTCAAAATTTTGTGTTTAACCTTGATGATTTTGAATTGAATTTAGGCAAAGTTGATGGAATAGATTACATAATTCATTTAAACATAAAGCAATTAACAGAGTTGTTATTTGTTTTATTTAATAATGTAAGATCTTCAAATGATGCAGTAAGGATTATCATTAATCAAGAAGAGGAATTAAAAACCAGAGATGAAATTCAAAATAATATTAAAGTTGTTAATGTGGAAAAACAAACAATTTCAGATTTAGACAAAAATCAGGTCGAACGCTTTTACAATTATTTCAAATATATTGAACCAAACAAGGAGTTGGAGGGGAATGAGAAAGAATTGCAATTGGTTTTTTCTTTTCCTAATAATGCAGAAAGATTATTGTTGGAAAAATTAAAGGCATTAAAAATGGTTGAGGAAATGAATTCTGGAAGTGTTTGGAAAGACCTTGAGCCAGAAAAAATCTTTGATGAAATTAACTGTTATTTTGCAATTGTTTCAAATTTATTTTTCACAATTGCTTCATTTCGCAGTAATGATGAACTTGAAGAGATGTTATCGGAGTGCACTTTCTTAAATAAAGAGAAAATTAGGCATTTTAGGAATGCTTTATGTCATGGAAGATATTTTCATGATTTCAACAAAACTTTTTATTTTTATGATGGAAAGAAAAATCTAAGTTGTGAACTTTCTCTCACTGTTACAGAAATAAATAACATTCTAGATAAAATTGCAAAGGGAAATTTCCCAGTTGTTGCATTGCAAAAAGTTTAAGTGTTTGACAATATTTTTTAATTCTTATATAATTTCAATATGAAAATATTGAATTTAAAACTCAAAAACAAAAATAATCCAAATGTGTTCATATGTTCAACTGATATGGGTGAGTTTGAATTGCATAGTGATATTATTGTGAAAGCTGGAATTAAAATTGGTGGGCTTGATGATGAAAAATTTCATATTGCAGTTCGAGAGAGCAGTGAAATCATTGCATTTAATTTAGCAACAAAATATATAAGTAGTAAACTCAAAACGGAACAACAAATTAAGGATTATTTATACAAAAAAGAATTTCATAAACAAACGGTTGATTCTGTGATAGAAAAACTTAAAGAATATAAAATTATTGATGACAAAAACTATGCAGAAACTTATGCAAGAAGCAATCCTAATTTCAGCAAGAATAAACTTAAACAAAAACTATTCGCAAGTGGTGTTAAATCTCAAATTGTGGATGAAAGTTTAACAGAAGTTGATGACCTAAGTAGTTGTAAAAAGAATGCAGAAAAATTTCTTCGTAACAAAGTTATTGATAAACCAACAATTGAAAAACTTATTCGACGTTTGCAGAGTATGGGCTACACTTGGGATACAATAAAATCTACTTTAAATTATTTGAAATGCGAAACTGAATAGGTGTATGTCATGTTGAGCGAAGTCGAAACATCCCCTAACGCGAAGCACCGTGTTCTGATTATGGGATCCTTCGGCTCCACTTTGTTTCGCTCAGGATGACAAATAAAGACCAGTATAACAACTATATTTGACAAAAATTTAAAAAAATGATATAAAAAGAGTAAAAAATATCGGATTTTATATGGTTTTTACAGAAAAAACAATAAATTTTCATTAAGAGTGAAATTCATAAACAAAAGGAAAATAAAAAAGTATCGAAGCGAGTTCGATATAAATTCACTTTTCTAGATAACAAATTTTATTTATTGTTCGTTCCTCACAATGTTTTGAACTTTTCCTATTTCAATATTGAAATAAGATTTCATATTGAAAGAAAAGTTAAATAATTCACTTCATTCATTAAATAAAATTTGTTATAATCAAAAAGGATAAATTATGATAGGAATTGATATTGAAAAAATTGATAGATTTAAGGAATGGACTGAAGAAGGTTTTAAACGAATTTTTAGCGTTAAAGAAATTGAATATTGTAATCAATTTGAAAATAAATTAGAACATTTTTGCGGATTTTATTGTGTTAAGGAAGCATTTGTGAAAGCTCTAGACGATGATGGAATTGCGTTCAACGAAGTTGAGGTTTTGCACACTGAGAGCAGTAAGCCATATATAAACCAAACAAAATACATAAACTCAATTCTTCGAGAACATTTTAAATCAAGAATTGAAATAAGCATATCTCACTGCAAAGAATACGCAACGGCGGTTGTTTTGGTGGAGTAAGGAGATTGTATGAAAAAAATTAAACGAATTTTAAGCACAACAAAATTAAAAATTAGCCCGAAAGAATTGGATAAGTTTCATAGTAATGCATGTACTTATCGAAATAGTGTTGATCAGGTTGAAGAGTTAAGTTCAATAAACAAAAAATTAGTTGCTGAAATTTTTAAACTTGTAGAAATAGAAGAAAGAGAAGTTTCTTATTTAGTTCCAGAAACAACAGAAGAAATAAGAGAGAACTATTGTCAAGAATTCATTAATGCAATATTAAATGTTTTTAAAAAATATAATTATAGAATTCATGCAACAAGTAGTGCGGAAAAAATAATGCAAGAAGGGTTACTTGTTAGGGATGATAATAAAGAAATTAATTACACATCCTTACCATTTAATGATAAAACTGATAATGAAATTTTATATTCATTATTCAATGATATGCACAAAGGCCAAAAACAAATTATAATAATTGATGCAGAAAATGAAGATTTGGTTGAATATAAAGGGAAATACAAAGTTCCGCAAGAAAGAATAAAATGTTATATTGATATTGAAACTCAAACTGTAACTTACAATCAAAATTATAAGCAATTGAACAGAGGTGGAGAAAGAGTTGTTGAAAGAGAAAATGAAGAAATTGACGCCAGTGAGATCTTGAATTTCAACTCAATTTCTTCTCAAATTTTGGCTTTTGAATATTTAAATAAAACAAACACTAGGGCAGATATCTCAGAAACAAACACTAGAATACATGAATTTTTAATGGAGTTGATTTTGCAATTAAATAAATTAATTGTCACACAAGAAGAAAAAGAAAAATTGATTTACTATATCTCTCAAGTTGATAATGATGTTTATAAGTCATTAAAGGAAATTAGAGAACGAGAAAAAACTCAAACAACAATGCAAACGAAAGTGATTTCAAATAGCAAATTTAATATAGAGAATACTGATGATTTATTTTAAAAAAGAAGCAAGGACTTGCTTCTTTTTTGTTTTGTATTAGAAAACCACCAGATAGTCTGGTGGTTCAATTGAGGTTTACCGATG
>CAZTNT010000050.1:0-5013 GCA_964614965.1 uncultured Lachnospiraceae bacterium
GGGTTTTACCCTCAAAATGAAAAACCACCAGATTATCTGGTGGATTTTTATTTTTTTCTAACAACAAAACATGTTTTCGTTTGAAGTTTTTCTTAATGTAAATTAAAAAATAAATAAAAATATAAAATAATAATAAAAAAGACACAATTTTTAACTAATTTACAAAATATTTTAATTATTTTTTAATTTTTAAGTGTTAATCTTAATTTATGAAAATTAAAAAAATAAATTATATTAATGTTTTAAAATACATAACTTTGTTTTTTGTTTGTTTGATTTTGTCTCAAGCGAACATAAGTGAATTGTCTCCTTTTCTTTTTGCATTTTATTTTGCATGCTTGTTTGTTGGTGTGAATGAAAAACTAATTTCTGCATTTTGTCTATTGACTGGCATTATCAATTCATTCACACTTGAAAATTTTTTAGTTTCTATCACGGTTGTTGCGATTGGTTTGATTGTATTTTACATTCATAGATTTTCAAAACGTAAAATTAACTTGTTTACCATTTTGTTTTCGTTTGTGGTTTCGTGTGTAACGTATGTGTATTATAATTTCAACAACTTCAAGCATTGGATTTTTTTTGTTTTATTAGGTTTAATATGTTTATTCGTTTTTATAAATGTTTTGCAAGTGTTGTTTCTAAGAAAAAATTGCTTAAAGTTAACATTGGATGAAAGTGTATGCTTTTTGTTTACAATAGCTTGTTTGGGCTTGGGAATTTCATCAATTTATGTTTTTGATTTTTCCATTGCAAGATTGTTTATTTCAATTGTAATTTTAATTTGTGTGGCAATTGGTTCTCCTTCTTTAACTTATTCGGTGGTGGTATCTTTTGCGTTAGGTTGTGCTTTAAGTGATTTTAATTTGTTGTTTGTTGGTGAGTTTATTCTTTTAACGTTATTAGCATGCGTTTTTAATATGCCTCATAAGTTTAAAATTGTTTTCATGATGCTGGCTGGTGATGTGTTTATCCAGTTCTGTTTTATTTCCAAAAATTTTGAAATTGTAATAAATATGTTGCCAATTTTAGTGGCTTGTGTGATATTTTTGATAATTCCAAATAAAATATTTAATAATTTGTGTGATTTGGTCTATGTAAAAAAGAGTGAAATAACCTCAAGAAATGTTATTAATACAACAAGAAAAAACATAAAAAAGAGGATGGTAGAACTTAGCAATGTTTTTTTAGACATGAAACAAATTCATTTAGGTATGACAAAAAAGGAATTAACTAAGGACGAACTTGTTGCAATGTTAACGCGCGAAGTTATGGCAACATGTTGCAAAGATTGTTTAGACAAAAATCGATGCACTCGTTCTCTTGGAACTGATAATAAATCAAATCTTGAACTCATGATTGAAATTGCTGTAACTAAAGGTAAACTTACTCTTCTTGATATCCCGCCTGCGTTAACAAATAGATGTGCAAAAGTTAATAATTTAATTGGATTGATAAATCGCATAAGTGATGAATATAAACAGTATAAAAACATAATGGCAGATGTAAACAATGTTAAAATTTTGATGGCAGACCAAATGGGTGCTGTTTCAAGATTATTGCTTGATGTTGGAGAAGAAATTGATACAAATGTTCGCTTTGACGTGGCAAGGGAAAATAAAATTATTTCCAAGTTGTTGGGACAGAATGTTCAGTGTAAAGAAGTTTTAATCTATATGGAAAAAAATGAAGATGTTTCTGCTGTGCTAATTGTTAAAAGTGAACAATCTTATCATCCTATAATTGAAAAGGTGGTAAGCGAAACACTTAAAATCCCAATGCAAATAACCAAAATAACTCCACTGGAAGAAAGTGGCTTCAATTCTGTGCAATTAAGAAAGAAAAACAAATATGACTGCGTGTTTGGTTTGGCAAGTTGCAATAAAGCGGGAAATGTTGAATGTGGAGATTGTCATAGTATAATACGTTTAGGTGGAAATAAATTTTTGCTGGCGCTTTGTGATGGAATGGGAGCTGGAAGTTCTGCGCATAAAATGAGTGCGATGACTTTAGGTCTCATTGAAAATTTTTATAAAGTTGGATTTGACAACGATGTAATTTTAGAAAGTGTTAACAAATTGTTGGCAATCAATAACCAAGAAAATTATTCCACATTAGATGTTTGCTTATTAGACTTGGAAAAAGAAATTGCAGATTTCATTAAAGTGGGCGCGCCAATTGGTTTTATTAAACGAGAATCAAACATTGAAATGGTGGAAGGAAGCGCTCTTCCGATTGGAGCATTAGAAAACATCACTCCAGCAACATATAAAACCACTGTTTCAACTAAAGACATTGTTATAATGTCAACCGATGGGATTGTAGACGCTTTTGGAGATTACGAAAGCATGCTTGATTTTATTAGCGGACTTGCGACTAATAATCCGCAAACAATAGCTGAAGCAGTTTTAAACGAAGCCTTAAGTTTAACTGGCATGTCTGCTAAAGATGATATGACAGTTTTAGTTGCACGCACATATCTTAAAACTTAAAAAAATTGCAAAAAACGTGAAAAATGGTGAATTTTTTGCGTTTTTTTGTACATTTTTTAAATTTTGAACTATTTTCACTTAAGTTATTGCAAAAAATTGCATTTTGTTGTATAATGAAATTGTAATAAATTTTAGCACAAATAGGAGTTGGCAAAAATGGAAAACGTTATTGATTACATTAAAGAAAACAATATGATTAAATCAGGTGAAATTATTGGTGTGGCTTGCTCTGGTGGTAGAGATAGCATTAGCTTGTTGCACTATTTGAATTCAATCAAACAAGAGCTTGATTGTGATGTGGTTGCAATCAATGTGGATCATGGAATTAGACATCTCAGTTCTCTTGACACTGAGTTTGTTATGCAATTTTGTAAGGAACATCAAATAAGAGCATACAAGTTTAAAGGTGAAGCACTTAAGGTTGCAAAAGAAGAAAAATTAACTATTGAGCAAGCGGCAAGAAAAGTTAGATATGGAATTTTTGAAACTGTAATTCAAAAAGGAGTGTGTGATAAAATTGCCTTGGGACATCATATGTATGACCAAGCGGAAACAGTTCTTCTCAACATTCTTCGTGGAGCGGGTCTTAACGGAGCAAGAGGAATGGAACCAGTTCGTGATGGAATTTACATTCGTCCGCTTTTGAACACACCAAGGGAAAATATTATGGCATACATTGATGAATTCGGATTGGAGTTTGTTGAAGATGAAACAAACAAAGACACAACTTATTCAAGAAATTATCTAAGAAATATTGTTATGCCAGCACTTCGCCGTCATTTTAAAGGTGCGGATAGAAGTCTTGTTCACTTTGCTGAACTTTGTGCAAAGGATGATGATTATATTAATTCAAAAATTGATACAAACACAATGATTGAAACGAAAGAATACGTGAAAATTCCATTATCATATTTCTATCAAGATGAAGCAGTTGTAAATAGAATTATTAAGAATGTTTTTGATAAATTTTCTCGTCAAGATTTTGAAAAACGTCATGTTGATATCGTTAGAAATTTTGCGCTTGAAGCGAAAAATGGTAATATGATTAATCTTCCTTTTAAGGTTAAAGCCCTCAAAGAATATGATTATATTGTTGTTGGATACATTAAGAAAAAAGAAAATGTTGGAGAATATCCTTTCCAAAGTGGAAAACTTAAAATTGATGGTTATGGAATCATTCGTTCAACATCAAGCAAAGTGTTAACTGAACCAAAACTTCATCAGCACATCGTAGATGCAGAAAAACTTCCAAGCGATGCTGCATGGAGGTTTAGACAAGAGGGTGATACATTCTCTCCATTAGGGCTTGGTGGAAGCAAAAAACTTAAAGATTATTTCATTGACAAAAAAGTTCCTCAAAGAATGAGAAATGAAATTCCGGTTCTTGCAAGTGGAAACAAAATTCTAGCGGTTGCTGACATTGAAATTGCAGATGAAATTAAGGTGACTCCAGAAACAAAAAGATTTTACAAAATCAATTACGAAAAAGACCTTTTGTAGCATAAAAAAAGAATTGCAATTTGCAATTCTTTTTTCTTTAATTATTCTTCAGTTTCAACAATCACAACATCTTCATCTTCGTTGTTTACATTGATATCTTCTTCTTGTTTTAATTCAGCAGAAACTTTATTGTTTGGTTTGTCTTCCAAACTTCCATTAGTTAATTCTTTTGCTTTCTTTTCTTTTTTCTTTCTTTCAAATTTTTCATTGCCAAGCATAACTTCAATAAATTTAAATTTTTTGTTTAAGAATTCAGTTGTGAATCTAAAACAAACGTAAGCAAGGAATAAAATTCCCATAAATGAAATTATATTTTGATAAACAATAAACCCTTTTAAACTTTCACCATGACCAAATTCACATGCGAAATAAATGATTAATTCTAAAACACAAAACACTCCTGCAACAACAAGTAAATCTTTAACTCTTTTAAGCAATTGTTTGTCAGCAAAGATCAACAATAATATTGAAAATAACAAACCTAAAAGAGCAACATAGTTAATTGCAACTCCCCCAAAGAAGTTTGTTAAAGTTTGCCAAGCAATTAAAATTGCTGAAAAAACAAACATAAAAATATAACTCAACTTTAAATTTTTTTCCATAATAATCTCCACTAATATTATAATCTAAAAAAAAATTTTTGTAAACGTTTTTATTATTTAAAATGACACGTGAGGGTGGGATTTTGAACAAAACTCAATAAAATGCTCAAAAATTTGTCGATTTTAAGGGAGAAAAAGATGCAAGAATTATTAGAGTTGATGTTAAAAAGAATTGAAACACTCGAGAAAAAATTGGAAAGGTATTATGCAATGATAAAAATTGAAAACGAATTGGATTTTATTTTGAATGGTTCATACATAATGCCTGAGGATATAACTTCAGTAGTTGAAGGTACTTATTAAGGAGGAGCTATGGAAAGTTTAGAAACATTAAAGCAAGAATTAATAACGCAAAAAGAAGTGATCGAAAGCATGAGTGGGTATGTTAGTTGCGCGTATGATCATCCATCGCCAGCTGA
>CAZTNT010000050.1:5113-8082 GCA_964614965.1 uncultured Lachnospiraceae bacterium
AGCTGATGTGGCTTATGGAAAAACGTTTTTCGCAGGTAATTCCGAATTAAAAACTGGAACAGGAACATTTGACACAAAAACAATGAATGCATTATTTATGTACAATTTAAACGAAAAATCCACTGAAGATGAATTGTATTACACAATTCCTAGCGGTTTTAAAACTTTGAGAAGATACATGTTTTCAGAGAATGCACATAACATTAGAATTACTTTTTGTGATGACATTACCTCTGTTGAAGATTATGCATTTTATGAAGCTAGGAATATGGTTGCCGAAAACTTTAATGAATTAACAAAAGTAACTAAAGTTGCGAACTATGCTTTTTATAATGCGCGTTCAATTGGAATTGATATTGGGAATTTGCCACACAGTATTTTGTCAATAAGTTCAAATGGTTTTGCGAATTGTGCGTATGATTGTTTTGATTATCGTTTTCCAGACAAAGTTAAAACACTTGGTCAAGGAGTGTTTAAACAAGACTGGAGAATTGTTTCTGGAAATTTAGATTTTTCAAATTTTAACACAATAACAACTTTGCCAGCCTACACATTCCATTATCATGCATTTAACTGTGATTTTGTTCCACCAAGTCAAGTTACAACAATTGGAGGATATTTTAATTTTAATGGGAGTTTTAAAAATGTGGTTTTGCATTCTGGAATCACGCACGTTCAAAATAGTGCGTTTAATGCTTATGATTCTTGCTCTGACAGTGATTTTTACTTAAAAACCGTCACTTTTGAAGGGGAAACTCCTCCAACATTTGGGACAAACATTATTGCAAATCATCATCTGAGAAATGGTGTAAAAATTTATGTTCCAGATAATGTGATTGAAGAATATAAAGCGATTACGAATCTTTCAAAATATGTTGACTATATTTATCCTATGAGTGAAAAGGAATAGTTTGGTGTTGTTGAATCTGATTTTTTAATAGAACCATAAATTTTAACTGTGTTTACTACTTTAAATTTGTCGTGTCGCAAAAATTCAGTTGAAACCAAAGAGTTGTTAACATACTTTTCCCTATAGGATTTAATTTCCATACCGCGAGTACCTTTTTTAAAGTAAAAGAATTCATCCTCGTATTTAACTTGATCTAAATATTCCTGCTTTTCGTCTACCAACGTTTCTTCTTCTGGTTCAATAACGTTGTAAATTTCGCTCGTTAATTTATATTTTGTATTGAGCATATTTTCACCAAAAATTCTAATTCGAGCATTGGTCTGAGAATAATTTGTGATTATGGTAATTTTTTCACTTGTGTTATTTCTAAATTTCAAATCACTACTTCCAAAGTTTACCATAGCATCAAAACCATATTTTACATAGCCAACTTGTTTACTATGTTTGTTTGCTTCCAAAATTTCAAGACCGGCAAGGAGTGCTGAATTATATAAGGTTGTTGAAACTTGGCACACGCCACCGCCAATTCCCTCAACAAATTCATTATTGACAATAATTTTTGCTTGGCGATATCCGTTTTCAGCTGTACGTCTGCCAACTATTTTGTTGAACGAGAAAATTTGATTTGGAGCAATTTCAACTTTATTTAAACTCATTAGTGCGTTTTTTATGTTGTGTTTTCTGTCTGCTGATGAATTTGAAATGTCGGTTGCAAAATCTGAACGTAAATTTGTGAATTTGTTGAAATATTTTTGAGTTATTTCTGGGTTAATCTTTGTTGTTGGAAGATTGAATTCCAAATTTTTACCATGAATATAATTAAAACAAATATTGTCAATTAATGTTAAGGTGTCCAGCTTTCGACCAACAATTTCAGGAGTTATATAAAAGACTTGATTACTGTTGCTGTCTATTTTAAGTTGGGCATTTTTTTCTTTGATATAAATGTTTTTTGCGATTGAATTAATTTTCTTTGTTAAGTTTGGAAAAAGATAATCTAAAGCAATGCTTTTTTCAAATCCTAGGCTTAACATCCTTTTTAATAAACAAATTCTTTCTTCTTTAGAGCCAAAACGGTTGTACTTATTGATTTCATAATCCACATCAAAAACATTACTTTTTTTGATGTTATCATTTAATGAATATTCAAAAACTTTTTCATTGTAAATAAAATGAAGTTTTTCATCGCTTAAAGCATAAACAAATCCAGTTGAAGAAATGATGGATGAAAAAATTACACATATTAAACACAAAATGAAAACTTTTTTCATGTGCGTATTATGTGTAATTATGTCGAAATTATTATTCAATTGGAGGTAATTCTTCTGGGTCATCATCGTTATCATCATAGTCAATTCCGACAACTTGAGAAACATCTCCCAATTTTTTGGCAATCTTTTTTGAAGACTTGGTTGCAAGTTCAATTGTTGAGTTTGCTTCACCTAGTTTATTTTGAGTTTTAAGCAATAGTTGAACGAACCTTTCAAATTCTTGTTTAAATGTTGAAAGCACTTGCCATAATTCGCTACTTCGTTTTTCAATATACAAGGTTTTAAAGCCAAGTTGCAGACTATTTAGAAGAGCAGTTAAAGTGGTTGGACCACAAACAACAATTTTATACTGATTTTGAAGAGTGTCCATTAGTTCAATGTCTCTAACAACTTCAGCATACAATCCTTCTATTGGAAGGAACATTACAGCAAAATCGGTTGTCTCTGGAACGTTTATGTATTTTTCTTTAATTGATTTTGCTTCCTCTTTAATGCGTTTCATCAATTGTTTTTGGGATTTTTCAATTAAATCTTTATCAAGTGTTTCGCTTGCTTCAATAAGTTTGTTATAATCTTCAAGCGGAAATTTACTATCAATCGGAAGAAGAACTTCGTGACCGTCTTTTCCCGGCATGATTACGGCAAAGTCAACACGTTCTTTGCTGTTCTTTTTAACTTGAACTTGTGCCATATATTGGTTTGGTGCAAGCATTTGTTCAAGAAGGGTGGACAACATAATTTCTCCCCAGCCACCACGAACTTTAACATTAGACAAAACTTTTTTAATG
>CAZTNT010000051.1:0-8011 GCA_964614965.1 uncultured Lachnospiraceae bacterium
CGGTAAACCTCAATTGAACCACCAGACTATCTGGTGGTTTTCTAATACAAAAAAATACCAAGCAGTTGCTTGATATTTCTTTTGTTTTTAATATTCTTACAATCCGCAAGCGGTGTTAGTTTCTAAATCTTTTAAAAATTCTTCTGCAAAATCTTCTGCTTGCGTTAAAAGTTCAGCAATTCCTTTTTCTTTATTCGCATTAAATCTTGTTTCACAGTTTCTTTTTGAAATTGTTAAACCAAATTCTTTATCATTTTCATCTAACTTAATTATAAAATCTTGTGCAATTAATTCTCTAAGATTTGCCAAAACAGTATTAAGCCTTAAGAACTCTAACGAAACCTCATAATCATAATCCATCATCATCAAAGCTCCACCTACAGCAGTACTTACATATTCGGTATAATAAACAAACCATTCCTTATCTCTAGTTTTCACCATTAGATAATTTTTTTCTCCTTTATTAGATGTGTTTTTCTTGATTTTTAAAATTAAATTATTAGCCATTTTTAACTCCTTGGTTTTAATTTAACACGCATTTAGTAGTTTGTTAATATTAAAATAAAAATTAAATACTACATTTTAATACTTGACTTTGTCGAACATATGTTCTATAATGGTTTTGATATTAAGTGTCATCCTGAGCGTAGCCGAAGGATCCCATAAAATTTTATTATCACTTCGTTTTGGGGATTCTTCGATTCCGCTCCGCTTCACTCAGAATGACAAGCGGAGCATTCCGTGAGCATTCACTCAGAATGACAAAAAGGAGGTAAACATGAAAACTGACAAAAGAACAATTTTTCATATTGACATCTCAAATTTGCTTTTAAGCAAATTTTTGAGGTGTACAACGTGTTTTGGAGTTATATATGGATAGAATTATATTTCACGTTGACATGAATAATTTTTATGCGTCGGTTGAGTGTTTATTAAATCCTAGCATTAAGAATTATGCGGTGGCTGTGGCTGGAAATCCTTATAAAAGAACGGGAATAATTTTGGCGAAGAATTATCTTGCAAAGGTTTATGGAGTTAAAACTGGCGAAGCAATATGGGAAGCAAAGCAAAAGTGCCCTACTCTAATCTGCGTTGCTCCACATTTTGACAAATATGAAGAATTTAGCAAGCGAGCGCATGAGATTTATTATAAATACACCGACATGATTGAACCGTTTGGAATTGATGAGTGTTGGTTGGATGTTACTGACAGTTTGAAACTTTTTAACTGCAATGCATTCGAACTTGCCACCAAGATTCAAAACGAGATTAAAACTAGTTTGGGTTTATCCGTTTCAATTGGTGTAAGCTTTGGAAAAACTCTTGCCAAACTGGGAAGTGACATGAAAAAACCAATGGGGCTCACTGTTATTGATGAAAAAAATCATATTGACACACTCAAGAAACTCAAAATTGAAGATATGATTATGATTGGCAAACACACTGCAAAGAAATTGCATGCAATGAATGTTAATACTCTTTATGATTTGTATTTATTAAGTCCAAAATTCTTACAAGAAAAATTTGGTGTTGTTGGTTTGTATCTCCATAATGCTGTGAGTGGCATTAATGATGATAAGCTTATAACCCCAAACGATGAGGACGCCAAAAGTGTTGGCAATGGTTCCACCGCTCCAAAAGATATGACAACTCATGATGAAATTAAAGAGTTTTTGCATGATTTGTCTGTGAAAGTGTCGGGAAGGCTTCGCTCTCACGGATTTAGTGCCAAAACAATTCATGTTTCAATTAAATTTGCTGATTTTACTTATCTTGGTGCGCAAGACACAAAGACATATCACTTTTCAAACGAGCAAGACATATTCAAATATGCTTATGAAATTTTTTGTGGGCTTGTTGGAGATAAATTCGCCCCAATTAGAGCTCTTAGAATTTGCACCACTAACCTAATTCATAAAAAAGATCACGAACAAGTAAACTTATTTGCAAATCAAAAAAATGAAAGTCTATGCTCCACCATTGACCGCTTAAAAGAAAAATTTGGGAGCGACATAATATCGCTCGCTAAAGATTATCGTGAGTTTTAATGTTTAACATTTAATTTTTAAACATATAATATCTTAATGAAAATTGGTGCGTGGATTTTAATATTCTTCTCTTATGTTGCATTTGGACTTTCTGCATATAATCTTTTTCAAGTGTTCACTCACCCTCTTAAATTTAAGAATGAAATTGTTAAATATTCAAAAGATTATGATGTGCCACCTGAACTTATTGCAAGTGTTATCAATGTTGAAAGTTCATTTAGAAAGGATGCTAAATCAAACAGAAACGCAATTGGACTTATGCAAATTAAACTATCAACAGCAAACTACTTAAACGATTTGGAAGATAAAGAAAACCTAACTGAAGACGACTTGTTTAATCCCAAAACAAACATAGAATACGGAACAAAATATTTAAAATATTTAATTAATAAATTTGAACAAATTGACACTGTACTTGCCTCTTATAATGCAGGTGAAACTCGTGTGAGAAGTTGGCTAAGTTCTAGTGAATATTCAACAGACGGAATAAGTTTGAAATATATTCCCTACGAAGAGACAAGAAATTACGTTAAAAAAATTAATAATAATTTAAAATATTACAAAAAATTATTTATTTTTTAAATTTAGCTTAAAAATATGGTAAATATTTATTTTTTATTAATTCTTTGTTGCAAATATTTATTTTTTTATATTGTTTAATTATAACTTTTTTTGAAAATGTTAATAATAAACTATTATTTTTGGGGGTTTTAAATTTAATTAACCTTACAATCATCATTATTATAAGTAAAATGACATAAACGCCGCTAATTATTCCAGACACAACATACAAATATCTAACAATAAAATTATAACCCAAATTTGAAATAAGGAGATTTGTTATAATTACCATTGCAATTGCAAAACTTGATTTTTTATTTTTTGAGATTATATTTTGAGCATTGTAACTGCAAATTACTAATGTCGAAAAAAGCGCCATTACAAGTGTTAAAAAGTAGACATAATAAAACCAACTACTTACATTTTTGCTCAATTCAAACATTGGCATTGCTGTTTCAAAATTATTGCTTGCAAAAACCAAAATGTTTAATAAAATAACTAAGCAGATAGTTAAAATTACAAACAATTTACCTTTGCTTTTCAGCTTTGTTTCAAACAGCATTGGCATTGCTGCAACAAAATTATTTACTCCAAAAAGAAGTCCAAAATATGTTGCCATCATTCCATTTTGAATCGTAATTTCCATATGGACATTTTGTGGTGTGATGTTTTGAATTGAATTAATTACAATCACTGCCAACATTATCGGTATGATTATATTTGCCATAAGTTTAATTTTTTTGATTCCACCAATCAACAAAACAAATGTCAAAACACTTAAGATAATTGAAGGGATTTTATAACCTACACCAAAAAATGTTTGAAACAAATAGTCTGCTCCTGCAAGCATTCCTGCCGAAGTGATTAAAAAGTTTATTAACATAACAAATTTTGTTATTTTGCAAAAACCACCAAAAATCACCGAGTTAAATTTATCATAACTATCTAGTTCCAATTTATGACTCACATATTGAATCACAAAAAAAAGATAAATATACAACAAAGCAAATGAAATTAAACCCAATAATGATGCCGAACCAAAATCAAAAAAGAAAACGCAAATTTCTTTTCCTGAAGCAAAGCCAACACCAATAATTGCTCCTAAAATTAAAAAATAGTCCACAATAGTGGACCATATTTTAAACCCACCTTTCATATTAAAATATATGAAAGGATATTTTTAAAAATTACTTCATCATAATTATTCTGTTGCAATGTTCACAATTGAGCATTTTGTGTGTTTTTAGCTTTTCCATAAAGTTAAGTGACAATTCAACCTTACACCCATCACAGAAATTACCATCAGCCAACTCCACAAAAACTGGGAAAATTCCTTTTTCTTTCATTGATTGATAAGTTGCAAATTTTTCTTTATCTTGAACTTTTGGTTCAAGTTCTTTAATTTTCTTTTCAATTTCAACAATTTTTGGAGCAACTTCTTGTTGTTTCTTTTCAATTTGTGTTTTTAAAATTGCTTGACGTTTCTTTATTTCTTGCAATTTTCCTGATATTTCAGCAATTTTTCTTACAATTTCTTCAGCTTTGCGAACTAATTCTTCAATTCTTCTGTTTTCTTCGCTAAGATCAGCAACAAGACTGTTAGTGTCCGAAATTAAAGCTGTTGTGTTTTCTAGATTGATTGATGGAACATTTCTTTTTCTGATGATTTCACTTTCACCTTGACATTTTGAAAGTTTGTTCATTGCTTTATTGTAACTTTTTATTATCTCATTTGATTGATTTTCAAGTTTTTGATACATTGTTCTGCCATCTTTCAACATTGATTTATAGTTGTTAAAATTAACACTTGCAGGACATTTATCTACTTCTCTCATCAATGCACGAATTTGTCTATCTAATTTTTGAATTTCTAAAATTGTTTTCATTATTTTTTTCCTTTTTCTGAATCATCATCGTCTTCTGCCAAATCATCACGCAAACGTTTTAATTTTGAAGGATGACGAAGTTTTCTTAATGCTTTTGCTTCAATTTGACGAATTCTTTCACGTGTTACTGAGAATTCTCTTCCAACTTCTTCAAGAGTTCTTGGATGAGCATCATCCAAACCATAACGTAAACGAATTACTTTTTGTTCTCTTGGAGTGAGAGTTTCAAGCACACTCATCAATTGTTCTTTGAGCATATTTTGCATTGCAATATCTTGAGGAGACAATGCATTTTCATCTGGAATGAGATCTCCGATTTTGCTATCTTCCTCATGACCCATTTTGCTCTCTAAAGAAATTGGATCTTGACTTATTCTTTGAACTTCAACAACTTTTTCAACAGTTGTTCCAAGTTTTTCAGCAATCTCTTCAAGTGTTGGATCTCTTCCTAATTCTTGAAGAAGATCACGAACCGCTTTGTTGTGACGCAAAATTGTTTCAACCATATGAACAGGAACACGCATAAGTCTTGCTTGGTCAGAAATTGCACGAGTGATTGATTGACGAATCCACCATGTGCCATAGGTTGAAAATTTGTAACCTTTTGTGTAGTCAAACTTTTCAACTGCTTTTTGAAGACCAAGATTGCCTTCTTGAATAAGGTCTAAGAATGGCATGTTATACTTATTTTGATATTTTTTAGCAATACTAACAACCAAACGCAAATTACTTTCAATGAGTTTATTTCTTGCATATTCACTATGCTCTTCAATAAGTTGACGGCTCAATTCTCTTTCTTCATCAGCTGAAAGAAGTGGAATGTTACCAATTTCTTTTAAGTACATCTTGACAGGGTCATTCACATTGATTTGACTAATGATGTTTTCTAATTCTTTATCATCGACAGGAATGTCACTCACTGTGTCGTTAATTGTTATTCCGTTTGCTGTTAAAAACGCTTTAATTTCATTGATTTCATTTACGTCAATTTCTTCATACTTATCAACCAATTTCCTACATAAACTATCTTCTGAAATTGATTTTTGGTGATTGTTTTTAAATTGTTGCAACAACTTTTGTTCTATTTCATTAACGTTAACCATTTGTTTTCTCCTCGTAATCCATTATATTTTTTCTTATGTAATAAACCATATAATCTTTGAATTCAATTTTTGCTTTTTCATCATACTTTTCAATTGCCTCAATAAGACCAATGTTTGCAATTTGAACAATATCCTGAATGTCTATATCTTTGTGTAAGGTTAAATAATTTAAACATAAATATAAAATGTCCTTTAACTGAGAATTTATAATCATTTCTTTTATGTTTTTATCGTTTGTTTGTTTATATTCAACCAATTTTTCTTTTAAAGTTTTTGAATTTAAATGTTTAACTTTTTTTATGTCCACATAATAATCCAACACTTTTTCAAGTTCATTTTCGCTTATATCTTCAGTTTGACTTGGCCTAAAGGTTTCTCTAAAGTAAGTTCGAACATCATCAAGTTTAAATCTTCCATTTTCAGCAAGTTCCAAGTAAACTTCATCAATATCATCTACTTTCAATGCTGTTAAATACTTGTACAACGCATCGGTTTTATCTATCTTAATCACTTTTTCTCCTTGTTTATTTGTTTTTCAATTTCTTGAATTTTTTCCAAGTAAATAAATTGTTCATCAATTGTGCTTGCATTAGTCATTAATTGCTTTAAACGCTCTTTTTCAGTTTCAAATTCATTTATTCTAACTTTCTTGATTGTGTCGGCTAAATATTCTTGATAATTCTCAGGAAAATTATAGTTAATCACCTTATCAATCAGCGAATCTGCTTTAATTTCAAAACTATCGAACAAAGTAGATACATTGTAATCTTTATTATTTTCAATTTTTTGCTTTAAAAATTCATAAAGTTCTTTTAATTCATCTTGAGTTAAAAATAGGTTGTCCATATTTTCAATTTGAGCTTTTTTATACAGCATTGAAGCAAGAATGAAAATTTTGCTTTCTTTGATTGCGTTGTTTTTTATGTCATCAACAACAATTTCAGGTTGTTCAGATATGATCTCTTTTTGTTCACTCTTGTTTAAACTTTTTCGCAATGCATCAATTGGGACTCGCACAAGTTTTTGAACGACACTAAGGTAAATTTCTTGTTCTGCTGGAGTTGCAAATTTTGAAATGTAATTCAATGCTTCATTGATATACTTATTTTTGTCCAAATTTGAATTAAGGTCATATTTCCTTGCGCTATCAGTAAGCACAAAGTCAACGCAATCCTGCCCAGAATAAAGTTCATTCAAGAACGCGTCTTTGCCAAATTTTTTTATGTATTCATCTGGGTCTTTTGCTTTGTTTAAGCGGACAACCTTGATGTTTAAGCCAACTTCTTTTAGGGCATCAATCGCTTTGTACGTTGCCATACTTCCCGCATTGTCACCATCAAGACACAAGATAACATTATCAACAAGTTGTTTAATTTTCTTTGCATGCAATGGAGTCAAAGCTGTTCCCATACAGCCAATTGTGTTGGTTATTCCAATTTGATGACAAGAAATTACATCAATATGTCCTTCAACAATTATGATTGTGTCCAACATATGTTGCTTTTTAAGGTCTCTAACAAAGTTATAGGCAAACAAGATTTCACTTTTGTTAAACACAGCTGTTTGTGGTGTGTTTTTATATTTTGCTCTCTCTGGATTTTCTTCAACAGCTCGTCCAGAATATGCAACCACATCACCAAATCCGTTAAATATTGGAAATAATAGACGCGTTCCATAGAAATCATATGCCCCATGTTCGTTTTTGCCAGCAACACCAGCAAGCACCATATCCTCATAACTATAACCTAACGACTTTAAATGTTTGATTAAATCATCATAGTTAAGACTTGCACCAATTTGAAATTTGTTAATCATTTCTTCATTAATGCCACGTCTTTTTAAATATTGCGCTTGTAAAGAATTAGGATTGTTAATTAAGTTGTTGTGATAAAACTCAGTTGACGCTTTAAGAATTTGATAAATTTTATCTCTTTCTCTTTTCTTTCTTTGCATCTCTTCATTGTTGCTATTGCTTGGCATTTGCATTCCCGCATTCTTGCAAAGGATTTCAACTGCCGTCATGAAGTCCACATTTTCAACTTTTCTCACAAAAGTGATTACATTTCCGCTTTCGCCACATCCAAAACATTTGAAAAACTGACCGTCTTGTTTAATTGAAAAAGATGGCGTTTTTTCATTATGGAACGGGCAACACGCCCAGAAATTTGCACCACGACGATTTAGAGTGATATATTTGCTTGCAACGTCAACGATATCGTTCCTATTGCGCAATTCTTCCAAAAAGTCTGGTGTGAGATTTGTTGAATTCATTAAATCTCTCCAATTTACTAACTTAATTAAACAAATTTGAGAAAAGTCCTAAAAAAAATTTAGGATTTAATTAAAAACATAAATACACTAAAAAAAATTTGGTGTTTTTAATTACCCCTCTTCATAACTTAATACACCATAA
>CAZTNT010000052.1:0-7965 GCA_964614965.1 uncultured Lachnospiraceae bacterium
GTTAAGAATATGGTACTGTTATTCTTTTTTAAATACTTTGCAATCCATAGTGGTGTGGCGGTGTCTTTGTTTCCCCAAAAGAGCAACATTGGGCAATTAAAATGACTTGCAAACTTTAAGTTTAAATTAACAATATTTTTAAAGGTTTTTTTGTTTGTAAGAGATAGATTTATATAATCTTTGCTAGCAATTTTTTTAAATAAATATTGAAATTTTTTATTTTTTAATATAATTTTATTGTTATTTTTAATTATTTTTTGAAAAATGTTTAATTTTTTGTTTATTCCCGCGCCACCTGTGATAATTATTTTTTCAATTTTAATTTTTTTGTTTAATAACATAGCAACGCGAAATCCAAAGCTATGACATATGATTGTTACATTTTCAATGCGATGAAGTGTTAGCATGTTTTCAATAAGTGTAACATAATCAAACATATTCCAAACTGAGATTGTTGGTTTAACAGTTGGCATTGTGATAGTCAAAATATTAAATTGATTTTTGAGTAAGTTAATAGTTTGTTGAAAAGAAAATTTATTTCCGCCCCAACCATGAAGAAACAAAATTGTTGAATCTTTATTATTGTTAAAAAAATCGTAATCTACAACTTCGTTTTTAAATAGGTAATGCATATTTTTATATATGCAGATAATCGACATTTTTTGACATTCATTTTTAATGTCATGTTGAGCGAATGGAATGAGTCGAAACATCCCATAATCAGAACATAGTGCTTCGCATTAGGGGATCCTTCGACTGCGCTCAGGATGACAGTTGGCTGTCATTCCGACCGAACGTTAGTGAGTGGAGTGAATCTCAAGATACGCTCGACTCGTTACATTCGCTCGGTATGACAATGCCACAAATTTCGAAAATCGAGCATATATAACAACATGAAAAAATTATGTGTTATTTTTGGTGGAGAAAGTTCTGAGCACGATATTTCAATTATCACAGGAATGCAACTAGCGAAAAATTTTTACACCGAAGAATTGGAAAAAATTTATATGGGGCTTGATAATAAATTATATCTTGCCACTAGAGTTGATGACTTAAAATTTTTTGAAGATAAGCAAAATTTGAAACTTAAGGAAATAATCTTTCATAACGGCGCGGTTTATCAAAAAGGAATAATACTTAAAAAACTTTTTGATGTTGCTTGCGTTGTGAATTGTTGTCACGGTGGAGTTGGGGAAAACGGTGACCTTGCTGGATTTTTTCAAGTGAACAAAATTAAGTGCACGAGTGCTGGTGCTTTGGCTTCACATATCGCAATGGATAAAAGTTTGGCAAAGGAATTGGTGAAAGATATTGTTCCAACTGTGAAAGGTGTTAAGGTTACAAAATCAAATTTTGATGAGACAACAAAACTAATCAACGAAACTTTTGCTTTTGATTTGATTGTTAAACCAAATTCACTTGGATCTAGCATTGGCGTTAAAGCGTGCAACAAACAAAACTACGAGGACCAAATTGAAGCAATATTTGAAATGGGTGATGATGCTTTGGTGGAAGAACGAGTTGTTGACATTGCGGAATATAACCAAGCGTGTTTTCGCTCCAAAGAAGGCTTAGTGTTAAGTGCAATTGAACACCCATTGAGCAAGCACGACTTTTTGACCTTTGAAGATAAATATAAAACCACAAACAAAGGTAAAGGAAAAGATAGAGAAATTCCTGCAAAAATTAGCTCAGAAATTGAAGAACAAATTGTAAATTATACATCTCAAATTTATGAGAAACTTGGAATGAGCGGAGTTGTTAGAATTGACTATATTTTTGACAGAGCAACAAACACACTTTATTTCAATGAAATAAACACAATTCCAGGAAGTATGGCATTCTATCTTTACGAACCACTTGGAATTGACTATATAACCTTGGTGGAAAACTTGATTGAAAACGCAGAAGACATAAAAAAATTTGCGTATTTCAATACAAATATTTTGAGTGATAAAAAATTGTAATTTTTAGCGTGTCATGTTGAGCGAAACGAAGTTGAGTCGAAACATCCCCTAGACGAAGTGACAAGAAAAGCAAAGGGATCCTTCGACTACGCTCAGGATGACAATTCTTATTTTGATATTGACAAAACTTGTCTTTTGTGTTATTCTTTTGCTAGGAGATAAAAATGAGCAAAACACCGCAAGAAAGATATGATGAAATCAAAAACGATATCATTAAAATTAGTGAAAGTTATACATTAATAAGGCAAAACATGAAAAAAGATCAACCAACAGGTTTAGAACAAAGGCATATTGCATTTTTGCATATGAGATTGGTTGATTTGGTTCAAGAATTAAATTCAATGACAGTAAAATTAGAAATTGAAATACCTCTGATTTATAAAACCTTAGTGAACAATCTGAGAAGAAGTATGTTTGATAATTCAGATAGAAATTATAAAAGAGATATTGCAATAACTAAAAGCTCAAATGATTGTTTAATTTAATTCAATTAAAGTCAAACTTCGGTTTGGCTTTTTTCTTTTGTTAGTATTGACAAATTAGGGCTGATGTGTTAATCTCAAGATGAGAGTTAAAAATGGAAGAAAACAAAGAAATGAGTTTAATTGAAAAAAGAGCAAAATTAATTGAGTTTCAAAATCAAATTTCTTGGATTGCAAGTGAATATGCAAAAATTCAAAGACGTGATACGCATGTAATTTATGGTTGGGAAGAAAATCTTTGTGTTGCATTATATGAAAATTTAAATTCTATAATATCTCAACTTAAAGCATTGAAATTGCAATATTGTTTAAATGAAATATATAAGGAAATGATTAGAGATTTGCAACATAGTTTAAGGTGTAAAGTTGAAAATTCAAAAGAACTAAGTTTTGTTCAAGAATTTTAAAAGTCAAACTTCGGTTTGGCTTTTTTCTTTGCTTTTATTGTCATGTTGAGCGAAGTAAAACGAAGTCGAAACATCCCCTAAACGAAGTGATATTTTCTGATCGTGGGATCCTTCGACTACGCTCAGGATGACATAGGGATACGCTCGACTACGCAAATAAATTTGCTCCGCTCGGTATGACAAAGAGTCTAATACGACTAATTTTTACTCACTTTTTTGTAAGCCCTAAAATTGATTTGCTAAAAATTTTTAAATTTGTTATAATAAAAAAGTAATGAAGATTATTTAAGGGGAGATGGTATTAGTGGCTAGTTATGATTCAAAAGATTTAGTAGTTTTAGAAGGTCTAGATGCAGTTAGAATGCGTCCGGGTATGTATATTGGAACAACAGGTGTGAAAGGTCTTCACCATTTGTTGTGGGAAATTATTGATAACTCAATTGACGAAGTTGCAAACGGATATGGAAACAAAGTTGAAGTAACTTTGCATAAAGATGGAACAGCTTCAGTTTTGGATAATGGTCGTGGCATTCCGGTAAGTCAACATCCAAAACTAAAGATTAGCGGTGTTGAAGTTGTTTTCACTCAACTTCACGCAGGTGGTAAGTTTGGCGACAATAACTATAAATATTCAGGTGGTTTGCATGGTGTTGGTGCATCTGTTACAAACGCATTATCTCGTTATTTGGAAGTTACAGTTTATAAAGATGGCAAAAAACACTTTGCGCGTTTTGAATCGGTTGAAAAGGGTGGAAAAATTCACAGTGGTGTTCCTGTTGAAAAACTTCACGAAGTGGGCAATACAACATTAAAGGGAACATATGTTCGTTTCCTTCCAGATGATAGAGTGTTTAAAGACATTCGTTTTGATTACGACACAGTTAGAGAACGTTTGCAAGAAACAGCGTTCTTAAACAAAGGTGTTAACATTGAACTCATTGATGAGAGAACAAACAAACGCGAAACATTGTGTTATGAAGGTGGAATTAGGGACTATGTTTCTAGTTTAACAATGGATAAAAAACCACTTTTTGTGCCACCAATTTACATTGAAAACGAAATTGAAGACACATATGTGTCTTTGGCTGTTCAATATGTGGATAACTACACTGAAAATATTTTCAGTTATGTTAACAATATTCCAACTCCAGAAGGCGGAACACACGAAGTTGGTTTCAAAACAGCACTAACAAAGGTTTTAAACGATTTTGCAAAGAAACATAACCTTATTAAAGAAAAAGACATTGCTTTCATTGGTGATGACTTCCGTGAAGGTATGGTTGCAGTTTTGTCAATCAAAATGAAGAATGTTCAGTTTGAAGGTCAAACAAAAACCAAACTTGGAAACGTTGAAGCACGTGGACGTGTTGAGCAGGTTTGCACACAAGGTTTAACAGAGTTTTTCAATAGCAAAAAGAACGAAAATATTGGTAATATCATCATTGAAAAAGCAAAAGGTGCTGCAAAGGTTAGAGATGCTGCAAGGCGTGCGAAATCTTTGGCAAGACAAAAGAATTCAATTGAAGGCAGTATGTTGCTCGGACAACTTGCTAACTGCACAAGCCGAAATGCTGATATTAACGAACTCTTTATCGTTGAAGGTAAGTCGGCTGGAGGATCGGCAAAACAAGGAAGAGACCGTTACTTTCAAGCGGTTTTACCACTTCGTGGTAAGCCACTAAACAGCGAAAAGAAACGTATTGACCAGGTTCTTGCAAATGAAGAAATTAGAACAATCATTGGTGCTTTGGGAACGGGAATTGGTGAAGATTTCAAACTTGAAAATTTGAAGTATAACAAAATCATCATATTAAGTGATGCCGACCCTGACGGAATGCACATACGCTGTATTCTTTTGACGTTCTTTTTTAGGTATATGCGTCCACTTATCACAAATGGAAATGTATACATTGGAATGCCACCATTATATGGTGTTAAAACCAAAGGTGAAATCATTTATTGCTATGGTGATGAAGAATTGGCAAAGGTCACAAAAGATTTGAAAAAATACACAATTCAAAGATATAAAGGTCTCGGTGAAATGGACTATGACCAACTAAGAGAAACAACCCTTGACCCAGCAAGAAGAACAATCATTCGTGTTGGTGTTGAAGATGCTGTTCAAGCAGACAAAGAAATCACACTATGGATGGGTGATGAAATTGGTTCAAGAAAGGATTATATCAACAAGCACGCCAACTTTAATAGGGTTGATGAATTTGAACAAAAACAAATTGAAGAAATAGATGAAGAAGGAGAAAGAGAATAATGGCAAAGAAAGATAAAATTGATCAAATCAAAAACATTGTTCCAACTGGTCAACTTCTTCACAAAACGGTCGAAGAAGTGATGACTGCTTCAATGTTACCTTACAGTGAATATGTAATTCTAGATAGAGCCTTGCCAAGAGTTGAAGACGGCTTAAAACCAGTTCAAAGAAGAATTTTGTATGATATGCTCATTCAAGGATTAACTCCTGATCAAGAATATAGAAAATGTGCCGGAGTGGTTGGTGATGTGTTGGGTAAATTTCACCCACACGGAGATAGTTCAGTTTATGGAGCGCTTGCTCGTATGGCGCAAGATTTTGTAATGGGTGAACGCTTAGTTGATGGGCACGGAAACTTCGGTTCAATCGACGGAGATAGCCCTGCAGCATATCGTTACACAGAGTGTAAGTTAACACCACTAGCAATGGAACTCATGAAAGACATAGATAAAGATTGTGTTAATTTCAGCTTAAACTTTGATGATAGATATAAAGAACCAGATTACCTTCCAGGTTGTTTTCCTAACTTGTTCGTGAATGGTGCAATGGGAATTGCGGTTGGTCTTGCCACAAACATTCCAACTCATAATCTTGGCGAAATGATTGACGGTTGTGTTGCTTATATTGACAATCCAAATATTAGTCTTGATGAAATGCTTAAAATTGTTAAAGGTCCAGATTTCCCAACAGGGGGAACAATTTGTGCAACTAATGAAATGCGTGAGGCATATGCAACAGGACGTGGAAAAGTTCCAATTAGAGCTGTGTTCCACACTGAAGATGAAAAGGGCGGAAAAACAAACATTGTAATCACTGAAATTCCTTATCAAGTGAATAAAGCAGATATGTTGCAATCAATTGGTGCATTGAAAGAAAAGATGAAAGATGAATTGGCTGATATTTCAGAAATTGCTGATGAGTCAAGCAGTGAAGGTGTTAGAGCAATCATAACACTTAAAAAAGATGCAGATGTTGATAATATCATTGCAATATTACTTAAACACACTGACATGCAAATCAACTTTAACTATAACGTTGTTGCAATTGCAAATGGAAGCCCAAAACAACTTGGAATTCTTGACTATTTTAGTTATTACACAAAATTCCAACTTGATGTTATTGTCAGACGAACTAAATTCGACTTGGCGCGCGCTGAAGCAAGAGCGCACATTGTTGAAGGATTATGCATTGCAATTCAAAACATTGATGAAGTGATTAGAATCATCAAAGCATCTGCTTCAAACCAAGATGCAAAACAAAAATTAATGGCAAGATTTGGTTTAACTGAAATTCAAACTCAAGCAATCTTAGATATGAGATTAAGTAGACTTACAAACCTTGAAACAGTTAAACTTCAGGAAGAATTGGCACAACTAAGAAAAGATATTGCTGAATATCAAGCAATTCTTGCTAGTCAAGCAAAACAATTCAAAGTTATCAAGAAAGAAATGCTTGCAATCAAAGATAAGTATGCAACTGAGCGTAAAACCAAGATTGTGGACAGTTTTGACACTTATGACATCACACCAATTGAAAAATTACTTGACAATCCTTGTGTGGTGGCGGTTACTAATGACGGATTGAGATTAAAACAAATCGACATGAAACAAGTTCAAAACGCAAGCCCAACTTATAGTTATGAAAACATCAATGCACTTCATAAATTCACAGCCCACACAAGCACAAATAGTGCAGTATGTTTGTTCACAAACTTCGGTAATTTCTTCCGTCTTAACGTGAGAGATATTCCAAACGCAAAATTTAGCGCAAAAGGAACTGCTTTATCGCAAATCACAAATGCGGAAACTAAAGAAAAGATTGTTGGTTTGTTTGATGAACAAGATATGTTAAGTAATCCAGAACTTTTAATGTATACTCAAGATGGATATATTAAACGTTGCGAAACAAGCGAATTTAATGGATTAAAGAGCGGAAGCATTGCGCTTAAACTTAAAGATTTCGATAGAGTTGTTGGTGTTCAAATTAACGATAACCTTCCAAGTGTACTCATGGTTTCAACTGATGGTATGGCAGTAAATTGCGAATTTAAAACAGCACCTGTAACAAAACGAAACAGCGGTGGCGTTATTGGAATGAATTTAAATGATGATGCAAAAGTTATGTTTGCTAGCCAAGTTAACACTCTTGATAGAGTTCTTATGGTAACCCCTGAAGGAAACGCAAAGAAATTTAGTCTTAACGAAATTCCAGTTGGAGCAAGAAACAGAAAAGGTCTTAAAATTACAAATGGCAAAGAAACAATCTTTGGAATAATTTCACCAATAATCACAGGTGAAGTGGTGCTTGAGAGTAAAGATGGTCTTCACGCAGTTGATGTTAACGAAATTCCAATCTCAAGCAGAACTGCAACTTGCAAACCACTCATCAAAAAAGCAAAACTTACTCTTAAAGATATTGGGTTGTATTTGAATTAGGAGAAGAATTATGAAAAAAGAGAATAAATACTCAAAAATTTTAAACAAATCTTGGAGATTATTGATTGGAATAGTTATGATATTGGCTTTTTCAGCATTATTATGTACTCCACTCTTGTTGCAAATTGACAATTCAGAAACTGTTATAGATATATTGTTTTTAATTTTAGTAAGTTTTTGTGGTTTCTTTATATATCAAGGTATTAGTATTGGTTTTTTAAATCAAAAGTATGAAACAACAGGTTACGTTCACGATGGAGAAACAGTAATTGCAGCAAAGCAAACACCTAAATATGTTAAAAGAACAATGTGGTTTTGTTTTATAGAATTCGTTGCACATATTGTTTTAGCCATATATTTCTTTATTCGTGCATCAATATCTGATTTTATGATAATTTATATTGT
>CAZTNT010000053.1:0-7922 GCA_964614965.1 uncultured Lachnospiraceae bacterium
TAAATTTTTAAATATTTTTTAATAAATTGAAATTAATTTGGTGAAAATATTTTTTTTAACATAAACCAAGTGGTTGTGAAGGGGTTTTTGTTGTTCACTTCAACAATGAGGTCGACCTTGCCAACAAGTTCATTCTTTTTTATTGGGCCTTTGCTAACACTATCAGTTGTGTGTCCCCAATTGTCTCCCATAAGGAAATATTCGTTTTCGCCAAGTTGAATGTAAGTTTTTCCATTTTCAGTTACAACATAATTTTCAAATTCTGGATTTTTTAAGAAACTGAGATAGTTTGCATAGTAACCAATACTTCCTGTTTGATAAAACGTTTCATTTACACCATACTTTTCTTTTGTGTAAAGTAAACTATTGTTAACATAAACGCCATAGTGAGTTAATTCGTCTCGGATTTCAATTTTATCTCCTGGAATTCCAACTACTCGTTTAATTATAAAATGCTCATACCAATCAGCTTTTGCAACAGCAATATCATTATTTAAAATTGGAGCGTTTTTGTTAATGTAAATTGTGTCTCCTTCAGATTCAGAATCTGTTAAAGAACTGTTGATTGTTGGTTGCATGGATAAGCCCCTAACTGAGGTTTTAATATAATACACATGACAACATAAATTGATTGTTGTAATAAAACACAAGAAAAATATTAGCACAACCAAGATTGAACTAATAATATTTTTAATTATTCTTGTTTTATTTGAATTCATATTTTCATATTATAGCACAAATTTATTAAAAATAAAATTAAAAAGTATAAATATTTAATAATAAGATAAAAAAGGTGTCCGATTTAACGGGCACCATCTTTTTGCTCTTTTATCATTTCTTCAATTTGCCAAGGATGGCGAGCGAAGAAATCTTCTTTTTCTTTAAGGGTTGTGAGTTTTAAATTTCTATCTTCAAGCATGACATCATAGAACGAATTAAAAATGTTTTTCCAATCAAAACATTTTGTTTTATCTAGGCCAATGTAATCGGCAACGTTTTCTGTTCCGCTTGGAGCTATTGGGTGAAGAAGAGTGTTTGCAACAAACAACATTTGAAGAGTGTTTGCTGTAAGTTTACTAAGCTTTTCGCTGTCCGCGACATTAACTTCTTTTACCCAATATTTGTTTATATTTCGGATAAATACATCCAAAGTGTTGTAAACTTGGTGGAATTTTTTGTCGTGCATAAACATTTCAACATCAAGAATTGCCTTTTCGCACATTTTCATAACGTCTTCATCAATATCGCAAACTGGAATTTTTCCATTGAAATTGTTTTGAGTTGAATAGAAAATTGTTCTTAAAATTCGGTTGTAAACGTTTGTTAATAAATTGCCTTCTCTCACCATTGGGTCAATTTCATCACTTGCATCTGGATTAAACGCTTTTGGCATTAAACTTACGTTATTGTTTGATAAATTCATTGCTAAAAAGTGCATTCTGAATTGTTCAGGAGTGTAATAATTCAAAAATTCTTCAGCCATTGGAGGTTTCACGCTTCCAGATGAACTTGCCTTTTGGTTGAGATATAAAATTGATTTAATTGGATTAATTTTTGTAACTTGTAAATCTCCTTCGTCTGCATTTAATTTTGTTTGCTTGTTATAGTGCATAAACATAGCTTGTTGAGCTGGACCATAGAAATATAAATTATCTTCACCTAAGAATTGATAAACTTTTGCGTCTTTAGAACACCAATATTTTTTCCATTCGTTTTCATCTTTTCCAATGCTTTCTAAATAAGTTTTGCTAAATGAAATTGGTGCAAACAAGCTTTCCGGCCAAACATAGAATGTTTGATTTTTTAGGCCATCAACTTCAGGACAAGGAACACCCCAAGAAATGTCGCCAGATAAGCGGAACGGAGTTAATGTTTTTCCTGTTCTATAACGGATACCATTTTGTGATAGAGTCTCGCAAGCTTTTTCACGTTCGACTAAAGTATTAAATTGGATTGTTATGCTTGGGGCTTTTTCGCTTACACTTATATCTTTATATTCTGGCAATTGAGAAGTTAGCGAATTTAATTGTTCAGAATAAGAACGTTTGATGTAAATTTCAGGAAGCTTAAAGAATTCCTTAATTTCTTTAACCATGAATGAAGGAGTGTCTTTGTCTCTTTCAATTGAAGCTATCCAATCTGTTAAAATTGGAATGCACTTGTCAAGGTCGAAATATAAGTTTTCAATTTTAACAAGTTCTGGAGTTTCGCCACTCAACGCACTCACAGGATCGATTAAATCTTGCGGTAAATATTGATGACCTAAACCACATTCATCAGCGTAACCATGTTCACTTTGGCAACCTTCAATTGGGCATTTTCCAACCACTTGACGACCGTTTAAGAGAGTGTTAAATTTTCTATCGTAGAATTGCAATGATGAATGTTTGCTTACCATGTTTGAACTAACCAATTTGTTTAAAAAATCAGCGCAAACTTGTTCATGAATTTCTTTTGCTCTACCTAGGGCAGAAGCGTAAAACCCACTAAAACCAATTTCATATTTTTTGAAGATTTCCGCTTGTTTAATATGGTTAGATTCAACATAATCAGCTAGTGTTCCATTGTATCCTGTTGTTTCTTTAAGTTTTCTAAAGCTCTCCAAAGCTGGAGACCCGTAGCAATCAGTTCCAGAAACAAAAATTACATTTTCCCTTCCAATTCTATCACGCATGAAACGAGCAAAAACATCCGCGCGAAGTGTCATTCCAACGTGGCCACAGTGCAAAAGTTTGTTTCCATATGGCATGCCGGAAGTGATGACAGCGCGTTTTGGAAAGTTTGGTCTTGGACGAATAAATTCCATAAAAACTCCTTTTTTATGCTATTATTTATAACACAAAACACAAGAAAAGTAAATAAAAAAAAGAGACTTTTCTCTTCTTGTTTTAAATTACACTCATATTATAGCATAAAATGTTACACAAGTAAAGTGGTTTTTTGAAAATAAAGTTGACTTTATTTTTTTAAATATATTGACATTTTTCGCTATTGTGAATTATACTTTAATTAAAATTAAGGGGGAATAATGGTTGAAACAAAAGAAACAAACAAATTTAAGTTTGGAAAGTATTTTGCCACTCATAAAGTGGGACTCTTTTTCTATATTTTTATTTACCTTATAACTGGCGCAATTGACATTACAACAACATTATATTTCGCGAAAATGATTGAAGTTTTGACAAATGCATTATATGTTGAAGCAATTAAAATCCTTTTGTTTATGACAGTGTGTTTAGTGAGTCAGCGACTTTTATATTTGGTTAACGGACTGAATTACTGCAATCTATACGTTGCAATCACAAGCACTATGAGCATTGATGTTGCAGAGCAAGCATTTAAAATTTCATCACAATCTTATGCGCAACATAACACTGCAAGTTTCATGCAAAGAATTTCAAGCGACCCTCGAGCAATTTTTGACAACATAAGGGCAATTATTGATTATTGCACTGAAATCATAACAAACGTGGTGATGTTTGTTTATATCTGCACAATTAATATTTGGGTTGGATTGATTTCGGTTGCCGGAATTGCAATTTCAACTTTAATTGAAAAATGGCGAAGAAGAAAAAGAAAGCAAACAAGAAGAGAATTGAAAGTTACGGGTGAAAAAGTTGATAGTTTGTTAAATGAAATTGTTAGAAGTGAGCGAGATGTTAAATCTCTTAACCTTGAACAAACGCTTAAGGAGAGAACAACAGCAAGGTTTGAAGATTACAAAAAGAGTTATTTGCGTTTTGAACGTTGGGATTGGTCTCTTTGGGCAACCACTTCAACTTTAATTACAATCTTGCAAGCAGTTGTTTTGATTTTATCTATTGTGTTTATGGACAAAGGTTTAATGACTCTTGCATCATTTATGATAATTTATTCAAATCGACATTCATTCTTCCAACTTACAAGAATATTTGCAACGGTTGCAAACGCGTTTACAGATATAAGTTTGGCGTTGGAAAGAATTAACGAGTTGTATACCAATGAAGAATATAAAATTGAACATTTTGGAAAAAGAAAACTTAAAAATGTGCAAGGCAGAATTCAATTCCAAAACGTTGAGTATTCTTATCCAGAATATAAAGAAAGAGATAGAAAAGAAGTTGATAAAGAAAGAGATTATAATCGCAAGCACAGAATTAAAAAGTATGTGCCAACTCGAATTTTGATTGGAAAGAAAAAAGTTCTTGACGGAATTAATTTCACAATTGAACCTAACACAACAGTCTCGTTTGTTGGTATTTCAGGAAGTGGAAAATCAACAATTTTAAATTTGATTTCAAAGATGTATGAAGTTGACAAAGGTAAAGTTTTGATTGATGGTGTGGACATAAAAACACTCAGCAAAGAAACTTTAAGAAGTGCAATTTCACTTGTTAACCAATCCCCGTACATATTCGATATGACAATAAAAGAAAACTTATTGCTGGCGAAACCAAATGCAACCGAAGATGAAATTAATTTGGCAATAAAAGAAAGTGCTCTCGAAGATTTTATTGCGGAATTGCCTGAAGGTCTTAACACAAAGGTTGGAGAAAGTGGAATAAAACTCAGTGGTGGGCAGAAACAACGTCTTGCAATTGCTCGTGCAATGCTTAGGAAATCTCCAATTATCATCTTTGATGAAAGCACAAGCAGTTTGGACAACCTTTCACAAAATCAAGTTAAAAAGAGCATTGATAACATCAAAGGTAAAAGCACAGTTGTTATTGTTGCACACAGACTTTCAACAATTAAAAATGTTGACAAAATCTTCTTCCTTGAGCATGGTGAAATTGTGGATTCTGGAACATTTGAAGAACTTTATAAGAGAAATAAGAAGTTTAAAACAATTTTCCTTGCCGAAAACATTGAGTAAAGAGTCTCATTTGTTACCACTCACTTAACGGCGATTTCGCAAGCGAAAGCCTAAGTCGTTCGGGTAATCAAATCTCGCTTTAAAATAAAGAGGATGACACTTAGACAAAAAACATAACACTTCATTATAATCTAAAACATTTTAAAGGTTTTCAAAGAACTCAAAACGAGTTCTTTTTTAATGTTGGTATTGACAAGGTTGGGTTTGTGTGTTAGCATATTCTTGAGGTGTTAACATGAAAAAAGTTCCAGAATATGTTGAAATGAACATTGACGAAATGAAAGAAGTTAAAGATGCTTGGAAAAGAAACTCAAAAACAATTCAAAGAAAGTTAAAACAGGTTGAATGCATTGAAGAAACAAAAGAAAATCGTTGGGATCTTCTTTCTCTTCAAAAAAATTACATCTACTTTTTGGACACAATCAAGAGAATTATGGGAATTTATTCAGAATTGATTAATCTTGGAGAAATGGACGAGTTGGATGAAGATTATTTCGTTAAAAGAATTAAAGAAGTGCAACGAATTCACAATGACCTTCACAAGGAAATCAACTCAAAATCAATTCAAGTTTTGGAAATAAAATATATTTCAGGCTCAAAACAAGCACAACGCATTGTTAACTTATAAACTATATTGTTTCTCTTGTGCGCAATTATAGGTTTTTGTTTGACACAATAAAAAAAGAACTCGCGCAGAGTTCTTTTTTAATCAAAGATATGTTATTCAACGTTTAATTCTTCTTTTGCAGTTTTAATTGAACTTATTTGCATTTCTGCATAAATCTCTGATCGTCTTTTCTTGAAAATTTGAATAAGTCTGAAAAGTTGTTCTTTTTGAGACTTTTTACTATCAAGATCAAAACCACAAAAATCACAAAAATGGAGTGTTTCGCTTGCAAGTTGAATATAGTTGTTAATTAAGTCCATATCCTTAACAGATTTTATGTCTAGGCTTTGTAATGTTATAAGATTTTTTGTAATTTCAAGCTCGAAGTACTTTTTTAAAACTAAGTTTGTGTTCATGTCAGGGTTCATAATTTCTCCTATTAATGACGATTATAACACAAAATAGAAATTTGTCAATATCATTTAATATTATATAATTTTTAATTTAATACTTGATTTTTTTTTCTTAGTGTGTTATAATGCACGCAGTTAAAAGTTTTTTTAACTAAACACACACTAAAAGTCGATTAAATTTGGTGTGTTCCTTACCTGTTTTCAGGTCAATAGTCCATAAGGAGGTTAAAAATGAATAGTTATGAATTGATGTACATTATTCCTAGCCAATCATCTGATGAAGAAAAAGAAGCTCTTATTGCTCAAGTTAATGGTATGATTGAAAAGGAAAATGGCAAAATTGAATCTGTTGAAAGAGTTGGCAACAAAAAACTTGCTTACGAAATTAACAAGAAACGCGAAGGTTACTATGTTTTGGTTAATTTCACTGCAGTTTCAAGTGTTCCAAACAAATTGGGTGCTTTACTTTCAATCACTAACAACATCATGAGATATATCATTGTTGCAAAATAGTGACAATCAATTTAGGAGATTAAGACATGAATAAAGTTTATTTAATTGGAAATTTGACCAGAGATCCTGAAATTTCAACAACAACAAGTGGAATTTCTGTTTGTAGAATGTCAATCGCTGTTGGTAGAAGATTTGCAAATGCAGAAGGTGGAAGAGACACAGATTTCTTTAACGTGACTGCATGGAGAGGAACTGCTGACAATTGTGCAAAATTCTTAAAGAAAGGAAACAAAATTGCAGTTTCTGGTTCAATCCAAACAAGAAATTATGAAAAAGCTGATGGAACAAAGGGCTTTTCAATTGACATCGTCGCAGATGAAGTTGAATTCTTGTCATCAAGAAATGACGGATCAAGCGAAGGAAATAACGAAGGTGGAATGGGCATAAATGGCGGTTCTCCAGTTAGTGACCTTCAACCAATCAGTGATGACAACTTACCATTTTAATGTAAGTTGTTCTCGTCAATAAACGAGTTAATTATCTTTTTAATTATCATGTAAATATTTTTACTAAATTAGAATTAAAAAGTAAAGTTTCATCAATTTTAATTTATGAAAGTTGAGACAACTTATAATTCTAATGGAGTTGTTCTCGTTTAAAATCACGAAAATTAAATTTTAGAAATTATGTGGAGTCGTATTTCACAAGAAATATATATAAGGAGATAAAATAAAATGGCAGAAGAAGTTAAAGAAGTTGAAGTTACAGAACAAACCGAAGTTAAAGCTGAACCAAAAGTTGTGACAGATAAGAAAAAATTCTTCAAACACAACAAAAGCAAGAAAAAAGTTTGTGCTTTCTGTGAAGACAAAAACTTAAAATTTATTGATTATAAAGATGCAAATAGATTGAAGAAATATGTTACTGAAAAAGGTAAAATCATTTCATCTCGTCAAACTGGCACTTGCGCACGTCACCAAAGAGAATTAACAACAGCAATTAAACGTGCAAGAAATATCGCATTATTACCTTTCAGCGGTGACTAATATGAAAAAATCTCGAATTTAATTCGAGATTTTTTTTATTGTATTGATTAATAAAAAAGGAACACCAAATCATATGGTGTTCTTTTTGTTTGTGAAAATTAATTATAATTTTTTAATAAGCATCATGTCAACACGGCCCTTTTCGTCAATTTTGATTGTTTTAACCAAAACTTTATCGCCAATGTTAACAACGTCTTCAACTTTTTCAACTCTTTCTTTAGAAAGTTTAGAAATGTGAATCATTCCATCTTTCCCTGGAACAACTTCAACAAATGCGCCAAATGGAACAATTCTCACAACTTTTCCTTCATATTCACAGTTGAGTTCAAGGTCTGTTGCAATTGTTTGAATCATTTGTTTTGCCTTGTTAATCATTTCTTGGTCAACACCAGCAACGAACACATCACCTTCATCCTTAATGTCAATTTTAACACCAGTTTGAGCAATAATTTCGTTGATAACTTTTCCGCCTGTTCCAATAACTTCACGGATTTTGTCTGGATCAATTTTGAAGCTTTCAATCTTTGGAGCATATTTAGACAATTCTT
>CAZTNT010000054.1:0-7796 GCA_964614965.1 uncultured Lachnospiraceae bacterium
ACGGTTAAGCTCTAAGTCTTCTGCAATTGTAGTAATAATAGTTTTTGCTTTTTGTGCCATATCTGCATCAGCCGTTGCAATAAACACGCTACCATCGTCTTCGATGTCTATTTTTACACCAGTTTGTGCAATAATTTCGTTTATTACTTTGCCACCTTTTCCTATTACTTCGCTAATTTTTTCTGGGTCTATTTTAAATGTAATAATTTTAGGTGCATATTTAGACAATTCTTTTCTTGGAGCTTTAATTGTTTTTGTCATAATCTTCAAGATTTCAAGACGACCTAATCTTGCTTGTTCCAAAGCTGTTGTTAAGATGTTTCTATCAATTCCGTGGATTTTGATGTCCATTTGAATTGCTGTGATACCTTTTGTTGTTCCTGTAACCTTAAAGTCCATGTCTCCTAAGAAATCTTCAAGTCCTTGAATGTCAGTTAGAACTGCAACTTTGTCTGAATCTTTATCTTTCATAAGACCCATTGCAATACCAGCAACTGGAGCTTTAATTGGAACACCAGCATCCATAAGAGCGAGAGTGCTTCCACAAGTAGATGCCATTGAAGTTGAACCATTTGAACTCAACACGTCACTTACCAAACGGATTGCATATGGGAATTCTTCTTCAGTTGGAAGAACAGCAACCAATGCTCTTTCTGCAAGCGCACCATGACCGATTTCACGACGACCTGGAGAACGTAAAGGTTTTGCTTCACCAGTTGTGTAACCTGGCATATTGTATTGGTGCATATAACGTTTATATTCTTCAGTCTCAAGCCCATCTAATTCTTGAGCCTCACTAATCATACCCAAAGTACAAGTTGTTAAAACTTGAGTTTGACCACGAGTGAACACACCCGAACCGTGAACTCTAGGCAACAAGCCAACTTCACACCAAATTGGACGAATTTCATGAGTTTTTCTTCCATCTGGACGAATATTTTTATAAAGAATTTTGTGACGAACAAGTTCTTTTTTCATATTATATAAAACTTGTCCAACAACTTTTGCTTGTTCTGGATAAATTTCAGCAAAGTGTTCGTTAACTTCTTGATCAAGTTCATCTTCCAAATCTTGGCGAACTTCTCTATCATAACATTCGAACACTTTTTCTATTTTAGTTTGAGCGTATTCACGAACTGCAGCATTAATTTCATCAGGAATTTCATCAAATGCAATTTTTGTTGTTTTTTCAACCTTAAGTTCTTCAACAATACCTTCAATGAACTTAACTTGCTTTTTAATTTCTTCGTGAGCGAACATAATTGCATCAAGCATTAATTCTTCGCTAACTTCTTTTGCGCCCGCTTCAACCATTAAGATTGCTTCTTTTGTTCCACTAACAACCAAATCAATTGAACTTGCTTCCAATTCAGCAACTGTTGGGTTGACAATGAATTTTCCGTCAACACAAGCCACTTTAACTGAACCAGTTGGACCAGCAAATGGAATATCACTAATAGAAAGTGCAACTGAAGAACCGAACATTGCCAAAGTTTCTGGAGCAATGTCTGGATCCACACTAAGTGGAGTTGCAACGATTGTTACGTCATTATAAAATCCTTTTGGGAATAACGGACGCAAAGGTCTATCAATCAAACGACTTTTCAAAATTGCATTGTCGCTTGCTCTGCCTTCTCTTTTCTTCCAGCCACCTGGAATTTTACCAACACTATACATTTTCTCTTCGTAATCTACTCCGAGAGGGAAAAAGTCCATTCCTGGACGAGGAGCTTTTGCCATTGTTGCGTTAACCATAACAACAGTGTCACCACAGCGAATAATACAATGTCCGCTTGCTTGACCGCAGTATTTGCCAAGTTGAACAACGACTTCTCTTCCTCCTATTTCTGTTTTGTAATTTACTTCTTTCATTTTATCTCCTTAATTTAACCGCCATAATTTTAACACAATTTGTAAAAAAAGGAAATAGATTTAACATAATTTCTATGAAAAACTTACAATTTAAGTATTAAAATATAAGAAGAATTACATAATTTTTTAAGATTGTCAAAATCAATGAGAATAATAAGGTGATAATTAATAGAATAATTAGATATGTTAAAATTTTGCTTTTTTTAAAAGAAAAACAACTTTTGAAGAACGAATGCGAGTTTACAAAACATGCGATTTCACAAATTATTAACAAAAACAATGACCACACAAGCAGTGAAAATACAAAAAGTAACACAACCAAAATTATGCAATTTAATATTCCATATATCAGAATTATGCTCATGAAAATTACTGTTTGGCTGTAAACTAAATATAAATAAAAGATAACACCCAAAGGTAATAAGAAAGATTTCCAGTGACAAATTATGATTACTGCAAAAAATATCAGCAAACTCAACAACAATCCGAATATCATGGAAACAAAACTAGCATCGTCTTTCAAAAAACGCATGTAAGCGATGTTGGACAAATCAACACTAAACACATCGCTTCCAAAATTAATAGCAGCAATCACTCCCAAAACGATAGCAATTAAACTTAAAAAAACAAGAAAAATGCAATAACCTCTTTTCCTTTTTAAACAATCAAATAATCCATTAAAAAATAGTCTCATATTAATTAATATGTTTTTTTTAAGTTATTTAGTTATTTTTCACAATGTTACATTCAATTTCATAGTATGTTGTAGATAGTTAATCTATCTTAATTAACAAAAGGAGATAAATTTTGGATAACTGGAATAATAATTGTTGCAATCGACCATTTCCTCCGTTCTGGCGAAACAACAATAATAATATTGACAGAATCATTTTCACAGGTATCACTGGACCAACTGGCCCTCAAGGCCCTCAAAGCCCACAAGGTCCAATTGGTCCTACTGGTCCAACAGGAGCAACCGGCCCAACTGGTATTGCAGGTGTAACTGGTCCAACCGGTCCGCAAGGCATACAAGGTGTAACAGGTGCAACAGGTCCTACAGGTCCAACAGGAGCAACCGGTGGAATTGGTGCTACTGGACCAACTGGAGCTACAGGTGCTGTGGGTGCAACTGGATCAACTGGTCCGCAAGGAATTCAAGGTGTAACCGGTCCTACTGGACCTACTGGTCCACAAGGAATTCAAGGTGTAACCGGTTCAACTGGTCCAACAGGGGCAACCGGAACAGCAGGTGCTACAGGTTCTACTGGCCCTACCGGACCACAAGGAATTCAGGGTTTAATTGGTCCAACAGGTCCTACTGGAGCAACCGGTGCCACAGGACCTACCGGACCAATCGGATTAACGGGTACAACTGGAGCAACTGGTCCTACTGGTCCAACAGGTCCTGCTGGAGAAATCGGACCAACTGGTCCTACTGGACCTGCTGGAACTACTGCAAGTTTTGGTTCGTTCTTTAACACAACTGCACAAACCTTGAATAATGAGTCCTTCCCTCTGGGTGAAGCTAATGCAACAACTAATATGTCAATTGACACAACAACAGGTGTTGTAACTTTATCCAACGCAGGAACTTACAAAATTGATTATGGTGTTTATACCGAAACGGGAGCAGCTGAAACCGACAGAGTTGCATTGTTCTTAGACGGTGTTCAAGTTGATGGAACGTCATTACAACTTCAAAACGATCAAATGGTTAATGGAAGTGTGATTATATCTGTGCCAACCGCAACAAGCACATTGAACATTCAAATAGTTAGCACTGGCAATATTGTATTTGCTTCTGAAGGAGTTAATGGCTATCTTGTAATCACACAAATTGCTTAAGAAATTTAAACATTCAAAAAACTAGGTATGTACCTAGTTTTTTTATTTTTATATTTGTTTAAATACTTTAAAAAATGTTGTAAAAACAACACTAAAAGTGTTATGATTGTGGTATACTAACAACACAATATGAAAATTTGAAATATTGTGTTATATTACAAAAGGGGAAAAAGATGAATAACGAAAATGAAATTCTAGAATGGAATAATTTCAAGGGTGAAACATGGAAAAATGAAATCAATGTTTCTGCCTTTATTGATGATAATTACACTGAATACACTGGTGATGATAAATTCTTAACTGGTAAAAGTGAAAAAACAACTAAAGTTTGGTCAAAGTGTGAAAAACTTCTTCAAAAGGAAATGAAAAAAGGTCTTCTTGATGTTGAACTTAAAGCACTTTCAGGAATTAATACTTTTCGTCCGGGTTATATCGACAAAGCAAATGAAGTTGTTGTTGGTCTTCAAACAGACAAACCTTTAAAAAGAATTGTTAACGTTTATGGTGGACTTAGAACTGCTCGTCAAGCGCTTGCAGCATATAACAAAACCATGGACAAAAACATTGAGAATATTTTTGCACAAGGAATTAGAAAAACTCACAATGATGGTGTTTTTGATGTGTACACTCCAGACATCCGCAAAGCAAGAAGTGCAGGGCTTTTGACTGGTCTGCCAGACGCATACGGACGTGGAAGAATCATTGGTGATTATCGTCGAGTTGCTCTTTACGGAATTGACCGTCTCATTGAAGAAAAGAAAGCGGACATGTTGAAACCTGAACTTCTTTTAGTTGGAACAGAAGAATTAATTCGTCTTCGTGAAGAAACAAGTGAACAAATTCGAGCTCTCGGCGCAATCAAAGAAATGGCAAAAGGTTATGGTTTTGATATCTCTCGCCCAGCAAAAAATGCACAAGAAGCTTTCCAATGGACATACTTTGCATATCTTGCTGGTGTTAAAGAAAACAATGGCGCAGCAATGAGTTTAGGTAGAGTTTCAACTTTCTTAGATATTTATTTGGAAAGAGACTTAAAAGCAAAATTAATTTCGGAGAGCGAGGCTCAAGAACTTGTTGACCAATTCACAATCAAATTAAGATTAGTTCGTCACTTAAGAACTCCAGAATATGATGAAGTGTTCGCCGGAGACCCAACTTGGGTTACAGAATCAATCGGTGGAATGCTCGATGAAACAAGAAGTTTAGTCACAAAGAACTCTTTCAGATTCTTGCACTGCTTGATTAACTTAAATCCAAGTCCAGAACCAAACTTGACAGTTTTGTGGTCAACTAAACTTCCTGAGAACTTCAAGAAATTCTGTGCAAAAATTTCAATCTTAACAGACTCAATCCAATATGAAAGTGATGATGAAATGCGTCCGCTTTATGGTCATGACTATGCAATCGCTTGTTGCGTGAGTGCAATGAAAGTTGGAAAACAAATGCAATTCTTTGGCGCACGTTGTAACCTTGTTAAATCTCTTTTATATGCAATCAACGGCGGTGTTGATGAAAAGAGCGGAAAACTTGTTGTTGACGGAGTTAAACCAATCACTGATACTGTTTTAGATTATGCAAAAGTTAAAAAGGCATATTTTGAAATTCTAGAAAAGATTGCCAAAACATATGTTGACGCAATGAACATTATTCATTATATGCACGATAAATATGCTTATGAAGCAGGTCAAATGGCTTTGCATGACACCTTTGTTGAACGTCTTATGGCATTTGGTGTTGCTGGACTGTCTGTTGCAACCGACTCACTTTCTGCAATAAAGCACGCAAAAGTGAAACCAATTAGAAACGAACAAGGAATTGCTGTTGACTTCGAAGTTGAAGGAGACTTCCCTAAGTATGGAAATGATGATGATGCAGTTGACTCAATTGCGGTTGAAATTGTTAAACATTTCATTAAGTGTTTGAAAAAGAACAAACTTTATCGAGACGCTCAACACACTCTTTCTGCTTTAACTATCACATCAAATGTTATGTACGGAAAGAAAACAGGCTCAACTCCAGATGGAAGAAAAGCTGGCGAACCATTCGCTCCTGGTGCAAACCCAATGCACGGAAGAGATTGTTCAGGTGCACTCGCAAGTTTGAACAGTGTTGCAAAAATTCCTTATTGTGATGTTTGTCAAGATGGTGTAAGCAACACTTTCTCAATTGTTCCAAATGCTCTTGGCAAGAATGAAAAAGCACAAGTTAAAAACTTGGTTGGCATTTTAGATGGCTACTTCAAACAAGGCGCTCAACACTTAAACGTAAACGTTTTAAATCGTGAAATGTTGATTGATGCAATGAACAATCCGCACAAATATCCAAACTTAACAATCCGTGTTTCTGGTTATGCAGTTAATTTCAATAAGTTGTCACGTGCACACCAAGAAGAAGTTATTGCAAGAACGTTCCACCAGTCGATGTAGTCTGCCCTCTTTAATCGTTTGCAAAAAAATTGCAAACTCAATTTATGGGCAACTTCATGACTTTTTGAGAGGGCAACGAGTTTCCCTCTCAATACTCACCCTTTAAGTTGTATTATAAAAATAAAAGGAAAAATTATGACAGATAAAGAATATTTACAAATCGCAATAGATATCTCAGCGAAAGCAAAATATCCTTATGGAGCAATTGTTGTAAAAGACAATAAAATAATAGGAAGAAGTGATAGCGCAAACGTAAAAAATGATACTTGCTATACTCATGCTGAATTTACAGCAATTCAAGATGCTTTAAAAAGTAATAATCTTTATGGTGAACTTAGAGGTGCAACTATGTATGTTAGTTGTGAACCTTGCCCAATGTGTATGGGTGCAATTCTTTATGAAGAATTTGATAAACTAGTTTATGGGGCAAAATTAGAAGATTCTCACAAATATTACTGTCCAGAAGTTTTAATCTCTTGTGAAGACATTGTAAATAACACAAAAAATAGAAAAATTGAAATTATTAATTTAATGAGAGATGAGGCTGTTGAAATAATCAAAAAATCAGGACAACAATAATAAAATTATGACAAAAGGGCTTATAAATTCAATTGAAACATTAGGAACACTGGACGGACCAGGAATTAGGTTTGTTGTGTTTTTGCAAGGTTGCAAACTCCGTTGTTTATATTGTCACAATCCAGAAACTTGGAACATAAACAGCAAAGAAGCAGTTGAAATTACTCCACACGAGTTGGTGGAAAAAGTGGAAAAGTATAAAACTTATTTTGGAGAAGATGGTGGTGTAACGTTTTCTGGTGGTGAACCTCTTTTACAACCTGAGTTTTTGTTGGAATGTTTAAAACTTTGCAAAGAAAAAAATATCCACACCTGCTTAGACACTGCTGGTTTTGGATTTGGTGACTATGAAGATATTTTGAAATACACCGACCTTGTAATACTCGACATTAAGGCAGTTGAAGGTGAAGAATATACTCACATAACAGGTCAAAAAATCAATAAGTTTCATGAGTTCTTGAGTGTGGCTCAAAGTATGAACAAAAAAATGTGGCTCCGACAAGTAATTGTTCCAAACATAAATGATGATAAAACCCACATTGAAAAACTCAAACTTTTCGCAAGCACCTTAAAAAATGTGGAAAAGTTTGAATTGTTACCATATAAAACAATCGGAGTTCATAAATATAAAACCTTAAATTTACCTTATAGATTGGAAAATGTTCCAGAACTCAGCCAAGAAAAGCTAGATGAGTTAAATTCATATTTAAACAATTAACAACATGTTATCCTTCATTGTCATCCTAAGCTTTAGTCAGCGGTATGCAAGCATCATACGCTGTCATCCTGAGCGCAGTCGAAGGATCCCATAAACGAAGTGAATACCAACCAAAAAAGACTGTACGGTCTTTTTTTATTCTTTAAACATTTGATAAACTTCAATTTTTATTACTCTTGCAATCTTAAAAAGCGCAGAAACTCTAAAGTTTTGTCTTGACACAATCCTATTATAGGTTGAAACTTTTATTCCACAAAGTTTACAAAACTGAGTTTTTGTCAACCTGTGTTCTTTTATATAATTTTCAAAAACTTCAGTTTTAATCACATCTTTAAGCATATAAAATCTCCTTTCTT
>CAZTNT010000055.1:0-7686 GCA_964614965.1 uncultured Lachnospiraceae bacterium
AAAGCCATAAACAGCGCCACCGACACATAAAGAAATTATTAAACTAAATATCATTAAGATAGAAGACATAAAAAGAATTGACAACCATTTTCCAAAGAACATTGTTGTTCTTGAAATTGGTCTAATTGCAAGATATCGCATTGAACCTTCTTTAACTTCACCTGCAATAGTGTGACAAGCAGACATAATAGCATAAACAATAATTACAAAGGCAAACACTTTCAAAATAAAATAAGAATAGTCATAAGCATTTATTTCTTCATTTGAAGTCACACCAATTGTTAAAGGTTTTGCAACATCATTTTCTGATTTATTTTGTTCAAATAGATATGCATAACGTTCTAGTAGTGATTTCGAATTATAACTTGAATAATCTGACAAATAGATGATTTTAACTTCTTCTTTTGATGAATCAACAGTGTTAAATGCATTAACAATCAATTCATATTTAATTAATCCTACAAAAGTATCCACTTTGTTAGTGTACAAATTTGCTAATTTATCCATTTCATATGAATTTTTCGTGTTAAAATTTGGATCAGATTGAGCCAAAGCATATTTTTCATCAATTTCTGCTTTGATAATATTTAATCTTTCATTTAATATGGAAAGCTTAGTTCCGGTGACGGTTGATGTGTAAGTTTGTATGAGTTGTGAGGATAAATTTGAATATTTAAAATTGTTGATTGAGGAATAAAACTCTTTTTTGAATTTATTTTCAAATTCAACAAAGTGTGCAGTCAAATTTTCTTTCGAAACATTCACATTTGCCCAGCTTAACACTTGTTTGTAAGAATTTTTGTATTTATTATAATTAGATTTAGTTGATAGGATAGGGAAAGAACCCTCACTAGAACTTAAAAAACCATTTTCAATTGTTTGATTTAAATTTTTAAAAGCATTAACTAAATTTTCTCGAACAGTGTCAATATGAGATTGTATAGAACTATCAGAGGAGCAGTCTTGATATGCGTTGTATAGTTCCTCACATTTATTTACAAGCAAATTAATGTTTTCTTCATGAGATATAATATCTCCGTTGTTGTTTATTGTATAGTTTTCAATGGACTTAATTGCCGTATTAATTTTTGTTTGATTTTCTGCAAGTTTGCCAGCATTGTCACTCTTTGAAAAATCATTATATTTTTCAATAAATGTATCACCATTTAATTCAAATTGAGAACTTTTATAAACAGTTGGTTTATAAATGAAGACACCAAGAACAAGAATTATAGCAAGCAAAAAAGAGAGAATATATATTCCCGGTTTTGAAACGATTTTTTTAATTTCCGCTGAAACTACTTTAAACATCATAACTCCTATATAATACTTGATGAAGGTCTTTCTTTGTTTAATAATTCAAAATATAGTTCTTCCAAAGATTTTTGAATTTTCTTAATAGCATACACTTTAATCTTTTTGTGAATTAAATAAGAAATAATTGTTGCAACATTTTTTTCCTTAACAGATAATACAATTGAATTTCCAATAACTTTAGCTTTTAAATTATATTTTTCTTTTAAGAGAAGAGCAGCATAATTAGGATAATTACATAAAAGTTGAACTTGTTGTTTAGATTGAAGCATCGAATCAATTTCTTTCATGGTTTTATATTCAATTATTTTTCCATTATTGATTAATCCTATAACATCACACATTTGCTCAAGTTCAGCTAAATTATGACTCGAAATTATAATTGACATGTTTTCTTTTTCTGCTAGAGATCTAAGAATATGTCGCATTTCAACAATTCCATTAGGATCAAGACCGTTGGTTGGTTCATCTAAAATTAACAATTTAGGTTTTCCTAGCAAAGCTTGAGCAATTCCCAAACGTTGTTTCATGCCAAGAGAATAGGTTGAAACTTTGTCGTGTATTCGATTTTCCATTCCAACAAGTTTAACAATTTGATTGATACGAGCATTTGCTGATTTTCCATAAAAACTTGCAAATAACTTTAAATTTTTCATACCGCTCAAATATGGGTATAGTTGAGGCATTTCGATAATTCCGCCCACATTTGCAATTGCATTTTTATATGCAAATTTAATGCTGTAACCACATATTCGAACATCTCCAGAAGTTATTGGAGTTAATCCTGTTATCATTCTAATAGTTGTAGATTTACCTGCGCCGTTTGGACCAACAAATCCAAAAATTTGTCCTGAAAAAATGGAGAAGGTAACATTGTTGACTACCTTTTTGTTGCCGTATTCTTTTGTTAAATTGTTTACACTTAAAACCGGTATCATATTACTCCTGTTTGTTTAATTTAGATAAAAATAAATGTTCGAATAAAATATCAATAAAAAACACTGAAGAAAGCAAAAGAGGAGCATAAAAGTTTTCAAAATTGCTAAAATTTAATATAAGTTTTATTGTATTATTATTTATTTTTATATTGACAATTATGCAAATGATAAAAACTACCAATAAAGCGCTTAAAGCTATGTAGAACGATAACTTTGTTTTTGTTGTGAAAGTTTGTTTTTGATATTTTAATCTAATTTTATCCTTATTAACTAAAGTGCAAATAGGGTAAAAGATTGCAAATAAAATCGAAGCAATGAAAAATGTGTAGAATAAACCACTTCTTCCGGTAAATGAAGTTATTATAGCACAAATGATTGTGATTAAAATTAGACTTAAACTGGTTGCAAGTGATGTCAAAAGCAGTTTTGAACTAACCGCTTTTGAATATTTATAGTTTTCAGTGTTCTTAAAATTCACATAATCAACAAATTTTATCTCGGAATTCATAGGTGAATTGTGGTGTAAATCTAAAATAGAGTGTGGATTATGTTCTTCAATAGGGTCAACTAAAATTTGTGGTGTAGTTTCTACCTTTTGAGTGAATTTAGAAACATTTTCAGAATTTGCAAACTCCTCATCAATTGCGGTTTTATCTTCTTTTAATATTTCTGTGTTTGCAACATTCAATTCTAATTCAGTTGAACTATCTAGATGTGTTTCGGAAAAAACTTCTTCTGCTGGCAAAGGAGTTTCTGAAAGAGTTGGAGTGGTGGGCAATAATTCATCCATGATAGACACTTTTTGGGGATCTGATTCAGTTGTCGGTTCATTTTGTTCTAAATTCGAAGATTCAACAACGTCACCATTTTCATGGATCAAGTTGTTTAACAAAAAAGAGTAGGAAGGCAGGGTTGAAAGTTGCAACCTTCCATTTTGAGTTAATTTATAGTAATGACGTTTTCCGCCAATTTCGCTATCTTCCCAGTAAGAAGCTATAAATTTGGATTTTTCTAATTTTTTAAGCAAAGTGTATAATGTAGGTTGTTTGATTATGATTTTACCATTAGATTTAGTTTCAATAGATTTTGTAAGTTCAAAACCATATTTATCACTTTCATTTAATTCCAGCAGAATAAATGGTATTAAGTCGGCAGTTTTCATTAAACCCCCTTGAATTTATTTAATATTAAAATTATACAACAAAAACAGACAATAGTCAATAAAAATTATTATTTTGATATATTTAATTATGATTTACACATTATTTAGTGTAAAAAAAAAGAGCATTTCTGCTCTAGATGCGATTTCGAATTAATCCAACAACCTTCCCTAAAATTTCAACATGGTCAGCGTAGATAGGTCTCATTGAAGAATTGTCAGGTTGAAGTCTAAAGAAACCATTTTCTTTATAAAATCTTTTTACTGTCGCTTCATTATCGATTAAGCAAGCCATGATTTCACCATTTCTTGCAACCGATTGCTTTGATATAACAACATAATCGCCATCAAAGATTCCTGCGTCAATCATACTGTCACCTTTAACTTTAAGAACAAACAAATTTGTTCCCATAAAGAAATTTTCATTAATAACGATTTTGTCGGTCCAATTTTCTTCAGCTAAGATTGGTTGACCAGCAGCAATTGTTCCAACAACTGGAAGAGAAACACTATTGATAATAGGTTTATCTGCCAACTCTATGGCACGATTTTTGTTTTCACTTCGAGTGATTTTTCCCATATTTTCAAGTTTTTTCAAGTGATAAACAACACTTGAGGTGGAGTCTAACCTCAATTTTTCACCTATTTCTCTAATTGTTGGTGGGTAATTATTCTTGAAAATATATTCTTCAATGTATTCGTAAACTTCTTGTGTTTTATCCATGCTTTCTCCTAAAATTTTGACAAATTAGCCCTTTTATCAAGAAAAGAATATCATAAAAGAGAAGTGTTGTCAAACATTTGTTCGATAAATTTTAAAATTGTTTTTTATAGTATGAAAAATTTTATTAATAGTTTGCTTATGCTTTTAATAAAAAAGTTAATAATCATCTGTTTAATTCAAATTTAAAACGATTATTAACTATATGTAGAGTATATTAAAGATAATATAACAATATCTATTTTATTTTTACAACGCCCGCAACTGATTTTCTAACGTCTTCAGTAATGGCAGCGTAGTGTTTTTTTGTTGTGTTGACATCTTTATGTCCTAAAACTTCAGCAACAATATAGATATCTTTAGTTTCACGGTAAAGGTTTGTTCCATAGGTTGAGCGGAGTTTATGTGGTGTGATTTTCTTCAATGGAGTTGCAACTTTTGCATATTTTTTAACTAAATATTCCATAGAGCGAACAGACATTCGCTTCTTTTGACTTGAAATGAAAAGCGCTTGTTCTTCTTTCGGAATTTGAAGAGTGTCACGATAGAGCAGGTAATTCTTCAAAATTTCTGCTGTTTCTTCACCAAAGTAAAGGATAACTTGATTGCCACCTTTACGAGTAACCCTAAAAGAATTTAAGTTAAAGTTGATGTCGTCAACATTGAGCCCCACGCATTCACTAACACGAATCCCTGTTGTTAAAAAGAGTGAAATGATTGCGTTGTCTCTCGTTTTGAAGTTTTCGTTATATTTCTTTTGGTGTTCGGAAAAACCTGTTAGCGTGTCACATGAATACATTAATTCAGCAGTTTCATTATCTTCCAGTCTGACAATAGGTTTTTCATGAAGTTTTGGAGATCTAACTTTGCTTGCAACATTGGCTTTAAGCATATCTTTACAGAAAAAATACTTGAAAAATGCTCTTAAACTTGAGAGTTTTCTTAATTTTCCACGCTCTCCATTGGTTAAAACCGTTCCATCATCTTTATCGTAGTAAGAAATGTATGCCATAAATCTTTCAATTAATTGAGCATCAATTTCATCAATATCTGTGATGCTGATAGATTGAATTTGACGATTAAAGAATTTGGTTTCATATGTAACCAAATAATTGAAGAACAACTTTAAATCAACTGCATAATTAAGGCGAGTAAGTGGAGTTGTTGTGTCCTGAATTCCAATGAAAAACACACTGCAAAAAGGTGGTAATTCTGCGAGCATTTCATTGAGTTTACGCATATTCCTGCGATTCCTATCTAAATAATAGTTATTACTCATAAAACCTCCAAAAAATCAAATTATATCTATAATAATTATATCATATCTTTGCGTAAAAACAAAATGTTTCAACTAATAAGTTAAAATATTAGATATTGACAAATTGGTTTTCTGTGATATACTATCCACTAGTTGGATTAAAGGAGCAGATATGATAATAAGATTATTTATGAATGATTATATTGATATTTACATCAAAGAAAACGGAAACTTGTATGTTGAAATTGGAAAAATTGATGAAAACGGAGTTGCAATAAGCGAAAATATGTATGCAAATTCAAGTTTCGTTACGTTTATGAAATATTTGGGAATTGATGTTTCTAACTTAGGAGAAGAAATCAGCAAATATTTAAGCGAAAATGAATTGTTTATGCGCATCAAAAGAGATGATGCATCAAAAATTTCATACAATTTACATGATGCGTCAACAAAAGAAGAATTGGTAACTTACGGAAGTTTCTATAGTTTAGTTGAAACAGAAGTTTTGCAACAATCAAATAATATTTAAAAATTAGTTGACTTAAGAATTTTCATGTGTTAAAATTTTAATAGTTTAATATGTCGTTTGAAAGAGACTAGCATATTGTGGAAGCACCAGAGAGTTTGCGGTTGGTGAAAGCAAATTGCAGAAGTAATGTGCGTCTACCTCTTAGACACCTGGTAATGCGGGGCTGGTTGCATAGCATAATTTGCAATATAATGAGTGGAATATGTATATATCACACAATATATAGATATTCAAATAGAGTGGCACAGTGGTTAATATCACCTCTAAATGTATTTTTAGTGGTGGTATTTTTTTATTTTCAAAGGAGCGATATGAAATTTTATGTTAATCAAATAACACAAACACTTAATGGACTAAAACCTTTAAAAGAGGGGGAATATTATGTTGGATTGTTTTCGCAATGTGAAACAAAAGCAGAAGGATATTTTGCGGGATATTATTCATGTGAAAAATATTTAGACACCAATTTAATTGCTTACTTAGTGTTTTGTGGTAATTATCTATCCAAAAAAATAAGTGGTGATGCTGTGCTAGTTTCAAAGAATTTTGAAGAAATTCAGATTGCTTCACATATGTTGACAAAAGTTATTGAAGCGGATAGTTTGAAAGAAGCAATTGAAAAATTTAATAAATCCAAATGGCGACAGTGGTCTAACGAAACAGATGAATTTTCAAAAGGAGAGAAAAATGAGTTATAACAAATTGGTTAGAGATAAAATCCCTCAGATTATTGAGCGAAACGAAGGAAGGGCCTGTAAAATACGAATTTTAGAATCGGATGAATATCTTGTTGAACTTAATATGAAAATACAAGAAGAATTAGCAGAATATTTAGAAAGCGGTGAAATCGAAGAACTTGCTGATTTGGAAGAAGTTTTAAGAGCAATATTAGATTGTAAAGGCGTAACTTATGAAGAATTTGAAAAAATTCGCCTTGAAAAAGTAGACAAACGCGGTGCTTTTAAAGATAAAATTTATCTTGAAGGTTTAGAAGAAAAAGAATAATAAATAAAAAAGGAGAAAATTATGATAGATATTAATTTAATTAGAACTAACAGAGAATTAGTAAAGGAAAACATTAAAAAGAAATTTCAAGACCAAAAATTACCTTTAGTTGATGAGGTTTTTGAACTTGATAAACAAGTGCGTCTTATTAAGCAAGAAGGTGATGATTTACGTGCAATGAGAAAAACATTGTCTAACCAAGTTGGAACATTAATGAAAGAAAAAAGAGTTGATGAAGCCAACGCAATTAAAGCGCAAGTTGTGGCAAACAATGAACGTATTGCTGAAATTGAAAAGCAAGTAGAAGTTATTGAAGCAAAAATTAAGCAAATCATGATGACAATTCCAAACATTGTTGATGATAGCGTTCCTATTGGTCATGATGATAGCGAAAATGTTGAAGTAGAACGTTTTGGCGAAGCAACCGTGCCAAATTATGAAATTCCTTACAATGCCGATATTTTACAATCAATTTGTGGGTTAGATAAGGAAAGTGCAGGAAGAACAAGCGGTAATGGTTTCTATTACTTAATGGGAGATGCCGCTCGCCTTGTTTCTGCTATGATTTCTTACGCTAGAGATTACATGATTGACAAGGGATTTATTTATGCAATTCCGCCATTTATGATTCGAAGTGACGTGGTAACAGGTGTTATGAGCTTTGCCGAAATGGAAGCAATGATGTATAAAATTGAAGGTGAAGATTTATATCTTATCGGAACAAGTGAACACTCAATGATTGGTAAATTTAAAGACCAAATC
>CAZTNT010000056.1:0-7626 GCA_964614965.1 uncultured Lachnospiraceae bacterium
GGTGCGGCTGGATCACCTCCTTTTAAAGAGTATATCTTTAAAGTCGACTTGAAGTCTTAATTAAAGATTTCATGAAGTGTATAGAGTGAATGAACACTCTTAAATAAAATAAAAACTCACAAAAAACTTAGTATCTTTAAGTTAGGATATAAATATTAAAAAGAACACATCTAACCCATGTGTTCTTTTTTTGTTTTCTTTTTGTTGACAAATCATTAAATTATGCTATAATACTGACAGGTGTTAAAAATGATTGAAGAACTTATTAAAATATTGCAAGAAAGAAAATTAAGTGAAGAGAAAGAACAAGAATTATTTCAAGAAATGGAACAAGCAAAAGAAATTATTGCTCAAAACACTGTTGAAAGACAAATTCAACAAGCAAAGCAAAAAGAAGTTTTAAAAGATAATGACAGAATGAAATTAATTAAATTGTTTGATGAAGAAATTTCAGACAGAAAAAAGAAAAACAGACGTTTGGAAAAAGTGTGGAATATCTTTGCAATAATATTAACATTTATTGCTGTTGGAACTGCAATGGGTTTGGCTGTTTTGGCAGGTTTAAGTGGTCTGCCTTTTGTGATACAAGTTCTTATGCCTGTTTTGGGCGTTGTTGTTCCGCTTGGAATTTCATATCCGCTTGCAAAAATTTTGGCAAAGAAAGCTAAAATTAATGATTATGAAATTGCAAAATTGACAAAAGAAAAAGAACTGATTATAGATGATGTTAAAGTTGACTTAGAAAATGTTGTTCTTGATAATATAAAATTAACAAATCTTCCTAAAATAGAAAAGCATAGAGATACGTGTAAAGAAGAAATTGTTATAGATGAAAATGCAAACATAATAAAAATTAATCTCGGATTAACCTTCCGAGATTTTTTTATTGTCTTTTTAATAAATATGGGGTATTGACAATTTCATGAAATATGCTATAATTTCAACAATGTAAAGGTGTTTGACTATGAATAAAGAATATAAAATTTTTGACAAAGGTTTTAATAAGATTTTAGACTTAATTTCAATTAGAGAGAATGAAGTTTCTGATAAGTTTGCCAAGTTTGTTAAATTGTTGCCCTACAATGTTAAAGAAGAAACACAAAAGTGTTGTGATTTTGAAACTCAGAATGAGGAATTCGAAGTTAGTTTTGCAAGATTGGTTAATGCTATTGATTTTGATTTTGTAAATCTAAAACCATATTTGCGTTTTGAAATTTATGTTCATAAATTATTTGGAGAAGATTTATCTCCTAAAAAAATATTTTCATTAAAAGTACATAATTTAGTGGGAGCAAAAAACAAGGACTTTGATATTTTATGGGAAGTTTATCTTGATTATAATGATTTTGGCCCATATTTAGAATATAAAAAGATATTTGGTGGAAATGAAAGATATTTAATAAGAAAACAAATAACATTTTATGAATTAGAACGCCATTTGGAAACAGAAGAACAATATGAAGATGACTGGGAAATCGAATTTGATGCTGATTTTGAGGTTTAAAAGGAAGTATAATGGAAGAAAAATATAAGTTTTTTGAGGACAAATATAATAAAATTTTAGATTTAATAGCAATGGCGGATGAAAAATTAGCAAATAAATATAAAAGCACAATTTCAAGTTTGCCAGATCCGGTATTTAAAAAACTTGAAAGAGGAAAAAATTTTAAAGTTTTTGCTCAAGATTTTCAATCAACTTTAAATTTTGATGGTGAAATGTTAGAATTTGATTACACTCAGTATAATAAATATTTTGACGTGGCAATCAAAATATATCCACTTTATGAAGAAGAATTTTCTGATGAAGTAGAAGATGATGATATTGATGAAGCAATGGAAGAGTTGCAAGATGATTTATTTAAGATGAATCAATGGTTTATTTTCTCGTTAACTAAGTCTAATGTTAAAGGGATTGCTAAATTAAGAATTGATTATGAATTAGAAGATAACGAATTAAAATATGTTGGAACTGATATTAATGGCGTTGAAATTGATTATCAAGTGTTTGTTGAAAAAAGAGATAAAGATTACTATATTATGATAACAAAGTATTTGAATGGTCACGAATTATTAAAAAAAGAAATCCCAATTGAGTATGAGGAGTTGATTGAGTATTCTGCAGTTTGGGATGATATTAATGAAGATAGGGTTCAAAATGAATTTGATGCGGAAGATTAAGTACACAAATGTGTATTTTTTCTTTTTTACTTGGTTGACAATTTAGTTTTTTATGTTATTATATAAATATGACAGTGAGTGATTTAGAAAGAGAATTTGGGAAAGGTTACAGAGCAAAAATGTTAAAATCCTTGGTGGCAGATTTTGCCGAGGATGAGGAAACTAAATTATTGTTCGATGAGGTTTGTGCTGAAATTAGCAAAAGTCAAATAGCTAATGAAGACTTAGTTGAATTGCTTAAGTTTATGCCATCAAAAATTGCAATCAATATTGCAAGGAACATTGAAAATAGAAACGAATTGGAAATTATTAAACTTCTTAATGATATGTATTTAGTGGATTTAAATAAAGCACTATATGAAAAAAGTGATCAAGCAATTGAAAAAAAGCTCAAGTGGAAGAAGGATGAAACAGGTGAACGCTTTTTAACAGAAAGGTTGTTGACCAAGCATGAAATTGATTATATAATTCAAAGAGAAGCAAAATATTATGGAGAAAAAGACATTCATAAATACTTATATACTGGTGCAATATATCATGGTGAAAATGATAATCTCAAGAAATATTTCATTGTAAGAGATAGATTAGAAAAGCCTCAACACAAAAGAAATACAAAAGAAATGATTGATAAAATAAAAAAAATATTACTTAATGATGCGCTTAAAAAACTTAGAGAAATTAATTCTAGTGTTGAAGTGTAAAAAACGGACAGTTGTCCGTTTTTTTATATATTATTGTTCATTTCAATTTTTAGTTTATGAAGAATTTTCTTTTCAAGACGTGAAATATAACTTTGAGATATGTTTAAAATGTCTGCAACCTCTTTTTGAGTGAGTTCATCATAACCATTTAATCCATAACGCATGCACATGATGGTTTTTTCACGTTTGTTTAGTTTTTCAACGGTTTGCAATAAAAATGATTTTTGGTCTTTTAACTCAACTTCATCATAAAGCTGTTTTTCATCAGGAATCATTTCACCAAGAGATAAACTATTTCCTTCTTCGTCATTAATCAATCCATCATCAAGACTTAGGTCGTTAATTGTTTTGTTAACTTTTCTCAAATACATTAAGATTTCATTTTCAATACATCTGCTAGCATAAGTTGCAAGTTTTATATTTTTATCTAATTTGTAGCTATCAACAGCTTTAATGAGACCAATAGAACCAACAGAAACTAAGTCTTGCATGTCAAGTTTGTTGCTTTCAAATCGCTTCGCAATATACATAACAAGACGTAAATTATGTTCAATAAGTTTAGACTTGGCGGTAACATTGTTATTGTCTTGGAAATCTTTCACCAGGTTTGATTCGGATTCAATAGAAAGAGGTTCAGGTAAACTTTCAGCAGTAAACATATAATTAACAATACTTTTTGGAGTTAATAAATCTTTTTTTAATATTTTTTTAATTAATAATTTAATTTTGTTATATAAATTAACAAAAAATATTTTAAATTTTTTCATAAAATTCTCCTTTAATTTAAAAATAATGGTGATAATAGTGCTTGATAATTAGTGTCTTTAAAGCAATTTGTTGTGTTTATTGCAACAATTTGATTATTTAAAATGGTTACTTTTTTTCCGTTTTTAATTTCAATTTTATCAATGTTAAAAGTTTTCAAATCTCGATTTCCGTTCACTGTTTCAGTTGAGATGGTGTTGGTTTTTATTGTTAAAAAATTTAACAAATTTGTTTTAGTGAGTTTTAGGTATGTATTTAAATCTAAAATTAAAACGGGTTGACCGTTAATGTTTAAAAAGTTTCCTGTGTCCATGTATGCATTGATTTTAATTCTATTATTGGCTTGAGTTAAGGTCAAATTATATATCAAGTTGCTGGTAGATATTTTCAGTTTTATATTCTTTAAAACAAGTTCAAAAATATAGCTAAACATAATGAATATTAAGCATATAACCTCTAAACTAAATTTGCTTGTCATCACAGCACCAAATGATGTGTAATAAACATTTGAATTTAAGCTTGTTATGAGTCCCCCAAATGTATAGGTATAAAGGAATAAAAGAATGAAACTAAAAACAAATTGTTTTTTGCTTTGTTTGAAGGCAATTCCTAGCATTGTTCCAGCGGTTATGAATTTTGTTATGTTTAGAATTAATGTGCTGTTTAAAAAGCATATAATAAAAACACTAGGAATTGTTCCAACTAAACTTGCCAATAGAAGCTTAAAAAAAGATGTTTTATTTTTAATGGTAAAATAAATCATTTTTAATAAACAAAAATTAATTAATATATTTTGAATAATAAAACTTTCAATATAAATTTCCATAAAAAAATTATACAGTGTTTTTAAAATAATTTATTGGTAAATAAATTTGTCTTTTTTTTAATTTTTGTCGTAATTTAATTTTTTTTAACTAATTCATTTTTTTCGGAATAACTTTGATTTCTTGAGACACAATATTTACGAGGTGAAAAATGGCAAGAAGAGTTTATATTTGTGGAATAGACACAAGTTGTTTGCCAAAATTAACACATGACGAAGCGAATAAATTGATGCAAAGAATTAAGTCTGGTGATGAAATGGCAAAAGATTACTATATCTATTGCAACATGAGGTTGGTGTTGTCGGTTGCGCAACGTTTTGTTTCAAGTAAAGAAAATATGGATGATATTTTTCAAGTTGGTTGTGTTGGATTGTTAAAAGCAATTGATAATTTTGACACAACGTTAAATGTTCAGTTTTCAACTTATGCTGTACCAATGATAATTGGTGAAATTAAACGTTTTCTACGTGACAGTTCTGTTCTTCGTGTTTCAAGAAGTATTCGTGACACTGCTTATATGGTTTTAAAAAGTAAAGAAAAATTGCAGAGAGATAGATCAGAGGAAATTGGCTTAGAGGAAGTTGCAACTGATTTAAATCTAACAATCAGAGAAGTTTATGATGCAATAGATGCAATTTCAACACCATTGTCTTTGGATGATTCCATAAAAACTGATGGAGATGAGGAGATGCGATTGGATGAACATATTGCAGACGCAGAACAAACAGTTGAAAAATGGATTGATCACACAGACTTGTTGGATGCAATTAAAAATTTAAATGAAAGAGAACGTGAAATTTTGAATTTAAGATATTTCATTGGAAAAACGCAAATGGAGGTGAGTTCACAAGTTGGAATATCGCAAGCGCAGGTTTCCAGATTAGAAAAAAATGCTCTAGAGCATATCAAAAAATGTTTATAGACTCAATGTTTGCTAAAACCACCAGAGTTGATTGGTGGTTTTTATTGCGTTAACAATAGAGACTATTTTAGGTGAAATTGTTGAATTATGAAAAATTTGCTTGACATAGCTAGTTTCGGTGTGGCAAAATTAATTAACGGGGGCGTATGTGATAAAAAAACTTTCATTAATTTGTTTATCATTTGTTATAATGCAAGTTTTTTGTTATGCAATGACATACGCGAAATATGCAACAAGCAAATCGGTTGCAACCATTAATTTAACAATAAATGCAAAAACTCAAGAATATGAAGTTCCAACAACTGTTAATAATAAAGAAGTATATGTTAGAAAAACATTTACTGATGGCGAAATTACTGAAATGGAAAATACTGTAGTTTCCAACAATACTGGTGAAAATCTCAAAATTACGGAAAATGGTTTATACATAAACGATCAAGGATCCAATGGTTATTGGATATACATTAAATATGTTGCAGAAGATGGATATTCTTCAACATTGCTAGTTGATCACGTTTATTATATTAGAGCTGAGTTGAAGATTGTGTCAATTGAAGAAGGTTCGTACTTTGCTTTTGGGCTATATAATTCTGAACATGAAAATGGAACAGTGTTTGGGGTGAAAACCGGTGGGATTAACATTTCGGAATCAACAAACGGTGAATATATTTTAATTTCTTATTATTCAAAACTAAGAAAACATTCAGATTACACACATGCAAATGGCACAGTGTTTACTGGAGATTATCCTGACACGTTCCAGTTTGGCTCATGTGCAACTTGTGTGCAAGAAAGTTATATAAAAAATGTGATGATGTTAGATTTAACTCAAATGTTTGGAGCGGGTAATGAGCCTCCAAAATCTTGGTGTGATGAAAACATCACAATTGAAACAGCACAACTTGAATGGATTGTTAATTTAGAAAGTTAAACTATCCAAATAAAAGTTATGCTCAATTACTTTGTTTCTTCACTTGCTGACCACGTCAAGTTAAGAATAAATAATATAAATAAGGGGGGGGGGAAATGAAAACGAAAAAAATAAACATTGTAATTATTACAGCTATAATTCTTTGTGTTCTTTGTAGTATAGGGTTGACTGTTGCAAAATATCTCACTTCAAACACAAAAAATGATAGCGCAAATGTTGCAAAATTTGGAGTAACAGTAAGCGTTGATGCTTCAGGTGTGTTCTCAAAAGAATACAAAAATGGCGACAAAACAATTGTTGTTTCTTCAAATAAAGTTGTTGCTCCTGGAACAAGTGGTGCGCTTGCTAAAATCGAAGTGAGCGGAACTCCAGAAGTGAACGTAGAAGTTGCATATAAAGTGAATGTCGATTTTGGTGAAAATTGGAAAGATTCTGAAGGAAATGTTTACATGCCTTTAGTAATAACAGTTGGAGAAACAGAATATAAAATAGATTCAACTTATGCAACAGTTGAGGCTTTAGAAACTGCCATTGCAACAGAAGTTAAATCACAATATGCAGCAGGGACTTCTTTAAGCGATATAACTAATGTTGTTTCATGGACATGGGCTTTTGAAAGCGGAAATGATGTGAATGATACATATCTTGCAAATCAAACAGGTGACAAAGCACCTTCAATTTCTGTAACTATAGAAGCTTCAGTTACTCAAATCAATACTGGAATTGCTTAAAACTATTCTTTATTTAACGTGGTCTAAATAAAGAATAAAACTGAAATACATAACAAAAAGTGAAAAATAATGAACAAAAAACAATGTAAGATTTTACAATTTTTAAAAGGTTTTTCAATTATTATTCTTTTTGCTGTCATTGTAGTAAATATTGTATATATTGCTAAGAGAATATTCACAAACAACCCTTGCCCAACAATATTTGGAGTTGGTGTGGCTGTGGTAGCTTCAAATAGCATGTATCCTGATATTAAAAAATATGATATTGTAATTATTTCTGAGCAAGACACTTATCAAGTTGGCGACGTGGTAACTTATAATGATAGTGATATTGCAGTTACCCATAGAATAGTAGAGATTGTTGAAAATAATAATAATGTTCAAATAATCACACAAGGTGATGCAAACGATTCTAAAGATGATCCAATTGATAAGAATCAAGTTATTGGCAAAGTTATAAGGACAATCCCTTCAGTTGGATTGCTTCTAGTTTTCATTCAAGAAAACATTTTATTAATTATGATAATTATAGTAGTTATTGTATTAATGTTAGAACTATTAAGGGGTAAAAAGA
>CAZTNT010000057.1:0-7545 GCA_964614965.1 uncultured Lachnospiraceae bacterium
CTTAACAATTGGTTTCGGTGGAGTTTATGCTTTTTATAGTGCTAAATCTAATAAAATTTCAGGTCGAATTTTAATGGCAACTTTAAACATAACAATGGAATCAGGAACAACAGACAAAAGTGAAATAGTGATTTCAAATGATGAAAACGTGGTTCCTGGTCAACCACTTGAAAATTCACCATTGATTGTTAAAAATAAATCAACTGTTAACATTTATTTAGTTGTGGTTTACAGAATTGAAGCAACTAAAAAAGTTAATGAAAGTGATGTGGATATTGTTGATAAACACACAACTCCAGTTTTAGGTTTGGGTCTTGAATATGTAAACTCAATTTTCACTGATAAAAGTTCAACTAAAGATGTAACAAACAGTAATTGGGTTGATTATGTGTTCAAAGCGGATGATGAAGATAAAAATGCTCAAACAATTCAAATAGATGAACAAAATAGTTGTAAAGGTTATCGTTGTTTAGTTTCTATGATTGGCTTTGATCCAACAAAGGATAACGAACCTGGAATTACTGTGATTGGTCAAGATGAATTATCATTATCTGGTTTGATGGGAAATGACTATCAAAGTTCAACAATTTCATTTACATTTCAAGCATATGCAATAGGTTCTGCAACGAATTTTGGTTTTGCTGAAAACGAAACAAAAGCTGGAAAATGTGAAAAAATTGTGAGAGCAATTTATGATAACCAAGATGAAAAATTCTTGAATGCAAGTGTAACAAAATAATAAATAAAAAGATGCGCTTTTGTGCATCTTTTTTTGCATATTGATCTTTGGACAATCATAGTTTATTTTATGAGTAAAATTTGGCTAGTGATTATGATTTCAAGTTTGGTTATGACTAGTTTTTCTGTCCCGTCAAGCATAATTTCAACAATGATGTCGGCTGCAAAAATGGGTGTAACAATGGCAATTGAGTTTATTGGAATTTATGCCGTATGGATGGGAATAATGCAAGTTTTGGATGATTGTAAATTAAGCCATAAATTATCTTCAATTTTGTCTAGACCAGTAAGGAAAATTTTTGGTTACACTGATAAAGAAACAGAAAAAAATATATGTTTGAATATTGCTTCAAATATCATAGGCATTGGTTCTGCTGCAACTCCTTATGGAATCAAGGCGATGAGAGGTCTAGATAACGGAGATAGCAAAGCGACCAAGGCTATGATTATGTTGGTTGTTATAAATTCAACCGGAATTCAACTTCTTCCAACAACGGTTATAGGAATGCGTGCAATGGCTGGGAGCATTAGCCCAAGTTGTATTCTTTGGCCAACAATCGTTGCAACTTTCATTCCAACCATATTAGGAATTTTGTTGGTTCTAAGTTTTTATAGAAAAACAAAAAAACAGAAGGTGAAATATGGTTGATTTATTCATTCCCATATTGATCGCATTTCTTCTCGTTTATGCCTTAATTAAGGGTGTTGATGCATATTCTGGTTTTGTTAAAGGTGCAAAAGGAGCTCTTCCGTTGATGGCATCACTTTTGCCGTTTATGATTGCAATGTTTGTTGCTGTTGAACTCTTTAGAAATAGTGGATTAAGTGATTATTTGTGTAAATTTCTAGCTCCTGTATTTCGCTACATTGGTGTGCCTCCTGAAGTGTGTGAATTGACTTTGATTAGACCATTTAGTTCAAATGCTGGGTATGTGCTTTTGCGCGATATTTTTACTCGTTATGGAGTGGACTCATATATTGGGAAATGCGCTAGTGTTATAATGGGAAGTAGTGATACAATTTTTTATGTTAGTAGCATCTATTTCGCAACAACAAAAGTTAAAAAAACAGGATTGACGATTCCAATTGCGTTGGTGTGTAATGTTGCATGTTGCATACTTGCTTGTTTTTGCTGTCGTTTCATCTAAGCTCGAGATTTAACCATTCGCTAAACGCATCCGCTAAGCCGCTCAGGTAAGAGTCTCTCGCTTTAAAGAGAAGAGGAATTTGTTTAAAGAAGCTCGAAGTTTTACCGCTCACTTAACGGTGATTTCGCAAGCGAAAACCTAAGTCGTTCGGGTAAAAGCTTCTCGCTATAAGAAAAAGCGGTTTTGATTATGTTTAGCTCGAGATTTAACCATTCGCTAAACGCATCCGCTAAGCCGCTCAGGTAAAAGTCTCTCGCTTTAAAGAGAAAAGGAATTTGTTTAAGAGGCTCAAAGATTTATCGCTCACTGCGCTCAAATACGAACTTTATAATCGTTTGCAACAGTGCAAACTTGATTTAAGTTCGATTTTAGTTTTATTCCATTGAGTTGTTGTCATACCGAGTGGACGAATGAAGTCGAGCATCTTATTAATGTAATATTTTGACAAAATAAAATAGATAACCAACAAATTTTTAAATATTACTAAATTTTCCATTTTAAGGATTGATTTTGAGAGACGGTTGTGGTATAATAACGCATATTTTGAGGAGAATTCATGACACAAGAAGAAAATGAAAAGAAAGAAGAAGAGCGTTGGTTGAAATCTATTCAAAATAAGTTTAAAAAATTTATTTCAGATTTACGTTGGGATTCATTGTCGTTAACTGACACTGAGATGAGTATTGTAACATTTGTAATGAATGCCAAATCAGTTGATGAGTTACCAATTTTGATAAATGAACTTCTTATTGACCACATCTTTGAAAAGATTAAAAATCAATTTAAAAATTTAAACACAAAAGGATTGTAATGCACGAGTATTGGCGTGTTTTTTTAGAAGCACTGGTTGACACGGTAAAAGTTTTACCGATTCTTTTTGTTGTTTATTATTTGATTGAATTAGTTGAATTCAAAAATGCTGGAAATATTCATAAGAGCAAACTTTTAAAAGGTAAAGCAAGTCCAGTTGCAGGAGCTGTTTTAGGTAGTGTTCCACAATGTGGATTTTCTGTTATTTCAACAGATTTATTCAGTAAAGGGAAATTGAGTGTTGGGGCGTTAATTGCTGTGTATATTGCCACAAGTGATGAAGCCCTGCCGTTAATGATTGCTCAACCAAAGTCGATGTTATGGATGCTTTTGTTGGTTGGTATTAAAATTGTTTTCGCAATTTTAATTGGGTATTTGTCAATTGGTTTATTTAACATTTTCTTTAAAAACAAACATGCTCACCAAACACATGACCACGAACATGTGTTCGAAGAAAATCATGATGACAACAAAAAAGAAGAAGTTGCACATGGAGGTTGTTGTCATCACCATGTTGAAACAAAGTCTTTTGATTGGGTGCATCCTATGTTGCACTGTATTAAAATTAGTGCTTTTATATTAATTATTAATATTATATTTGGAATGATAACTCATATTTGGGTTGGTGAGGAAAGATTGATTGCTTTCTTAAACACCGGTAAGTATGTTCAGCCGTTGCTAGCTGTGTTAATTGGGTTGATTCCAAATTGTGCTTCAAGTGTTGTGTTGACCGAATTGTTTTTGTTAAATGGTTTATCGTTTGGAGCATTGGTTGCTGGATTGTGTGTAAATGCTGGTTTAGGCTTGATTATGTTGTTAAAACAAAACAAAAATTGGAAAGTTAACTTATTTATCTTTGCTATGCTTATAATTCCTAGCTTGATTTTGGGATATGCGCTTATATGGATATAACTCGGTTGTTTGCTTTTGCTTATCGCTTCTCATTTGTCACCCTGATCGTTTTTTCCTAATCAGAAAAAACAAAGAAATAAAGAAATTCCTAATAAATACGTCAAAATATTAGGAATTTTTTGCTTTTTTAGATATAATATCTTTATGAATAAAAAACTTTTAGGGGGGGGCGAAGCCTTTCAGTTTTAATTTCAACGATTTTGATTGTTAGTATTGTGATAATCAGCTTTTTTATTATCATAAATTTAAAAGATGGGGATAATTTTAATCATCGGTCAGAAGTTCAAGCTGCAGGCTTTGTCTTTGGGAATAGCGAGGATTTGTCTTATATAGATCAAGAAGACTATGAACGTTATGATGAATTTCATATTACCACTGCAAACGGATTTGTTGAATTTATTGCAACAGCTAACGGTGGAGCATTTCTAAGTTCTGGTTACGGTGGAACATTTGAAAATAAAATTGTGTATCTAGATGCTGATATAGTATTAACAGCCGATCATGGAGATTATATAAAAAATTGGAATAGCAATTATTCATCTTTGATTCTATTTAGAGGGACGTTCGATGGTCAAGGGCATTCGATTACATATGAGTATAGTACAGAATATCATTCGTATATGAGCGATTATGATGCTATATCAGTATTTTGTGTAAAAAATGAGGGAACAATTAAGAATTTAAAATTAATTAATCCTGTTCTTTATGCATATTGGGGGCAAAATGCTGGTATGATTGCTGGCATAAATAAGGGAACAATAGAAAGTTGTATTGTTGAAGATTGTGCGTATGAAGTAACGTATTATTGTGACAGCAATTGTATAGCTCCAATATGTGGAACAAATAATGGGACAGTTAAAAACTGTATTGTAACTGGTAATATGAAATTAGGGTATTATCGTGATAAGGGTGAAATAAATGCTAGTTATTTTGTTGGAAGTGGAAATGAAGCAAATTATTGTATATATAACATGACTGAAATAAAAAGTGGAAATAACATCAATGGACCAACTGGTTCACTCGGCGATAACAATGTGGTTGGGTCCAATTCTTTGCTGTTTGATAAATTGAAAAACGTTTATTCTAGAAAAGCAGGATATGATGATGGAACTAATGCTTATTATATATTTGAAAGATGGTCTCATGGTGGGATAAATGGTTTGTATCTTAGGGCTTTTATTCCTTGGACCGAATATACTATTAAGATTGAAGATGGAGGTTGCGTCAAGCATGGTGAAAGTGTAATTTTAGAAAAAGAATATAAAATGTATAATCCAACAGCCCATCAAACTGTAACAATAGATGAAACAAATGAAGCTTTAATATTTTATAATGATCAAAAACTTGAGCCTATAGCGGATGTCAACTATGTGTTTGACTGTTGGGTTGTGGACGGGAATACTTATACTGCAAAATTTAAGCATAAACCTGTTGAACTGGTATTCAAATCTTGTAGTAACTCAAATATAACCAGCGAATCAACTTATTATGTTGTGCACAATACGTTGATAACTATTGGTAAATATGCATATACGGGAAATTCAGATTGTTATTATAATATTGTTTTTACTTTTTATGATTCTGATGGTGACTATCAAAGAGTTTCTTACGAAATAACAGTGGAATATTATTTAACTTGTGATCTTGAAAGTTTTAATGCCACAGAAGATATAATGGAAATAGAAGTCTTATCACATTTAAAACAATATAACATAACATTTAGTTAAAAACAAGAGCTAACACGGCTCTTTTTTTATGCTTTTATTTATTGTTGCATAATTACAAACCAATTGCGAAAACTAATCTCGGAGGAAAAGATGGAACAAAAAGAAATTACATTGGCAAACAGGATATATCAAGATGCCACAGTTGGAATGTTGGCAATAGATAAGATTTTAAAAAAGATTGAAAATGAAACATTAAAAAAATTGTTCAGTAAACAATATGATATGTATGAGAAATTTGCAAACAAGTGCGATATATTTGCAGTAAACAACGATTTTGAAATCAAGGAAAATAGTTTTTTTAAAAAGACAAAACAAACAGCAATGCTTTACATGATGTTGTGGATGGATAAGTCACCAAGACATATTGTGGAAATGATGATTAACGGAACAGTTATGGGAATTGTTGACACAATTAAAGCAGAAAAGGATTTAAAAACAAAAAATGAAGAACTTAATCTCATGGTTGCCGAATTTAAGAAAATGCAAGAAGATTTTTACGAAAAATTAAAAAAACAACTTTCCAAAGTTTAAGAAAATTGTTTAAGGAGAATATATGAACGAAGAGATAATGGAGTATGAAAAATATCTCTTAAATTTTGGTGAGGTTAAAAAGCCATTAATGCCAAAATTTGATGAACTGGCATATACTGATTATGAATACATTTCTGCAATTGAAATTTTAATGGCAGAGTATGACTTGATTGATGATGAGTATTTAACCATTCAGCATTTAAAAGGAGATTGATGGACATTAATCGTGGCGACATTTATTATGCAGATTTAAGCCCTGTTGTTGGAAGTGAACAGGGTGGTGTTCGTCCGGTTTTGGTGATTCAAAATGATGTTGGGAATAAATACAGTCCAACGGTGATAATTGCGGCAATAACAAGTCAGTTAACAAAAGCAAAACTGCCAACACACATTGAGTTGAGCAGAGAAAAATATAATCTGGCAAAAGATAGTGTTGTTTTGCTTGAACAAATTAGAACACTCGACAAGAGAAGGCTTAAAGACAAAGTTTGTTCAATTGATCATATAACCATGCGCCAAGTTGACATTGCAGTGTTGATTAGCTTAGGAATAACAGAATAAAGCTTGAGTTTAGTCTTGAGCTTTTTTTCAAAAACCCAATGTTTTTGTACAAAATTGTTTACAAATTGTCGAATGTGTGCTAGAATACGTTAAGAAAAATGTCGAAAAAGGTGGATTATGTTAGAAAGTAAATTAAATGAACTAAACATTTTTGCTTTAAGAGATTTGGCAAGAAAAACTGGTGTTAAAACTCCAACAAGCAAAAAGAAAGAACAGTTAATTAAAGAAATAATGGAGATAAATTCAGGTGTTAAGGCTCCAGAGATTAAAACAAAACAAGGAAGGCCTCCAAAAGTTTTTGATTATGATTTTGCAAATGTTTTTCGAGAAACATCTAATGAAGTTAGTTCAATTCAAAAGTTCAATCAAAAAGTTGTGTCTTATGAAAATGCTGAAATTATAACTGTTGCTGGTTGGCTTGAGTTGGTAAACAATAATGCTGGAATTTTGTGGGTTCAAAAAGGTTTTAGAAATGAAAATTATTTTGTTCCGAATAGTGTCATCCAAAATCTACCCGTAAAGATGGGTGATAGGATAGTGGCTGAAGTAAGTTTGGATGTAACTCAAAAGATTGTTGAAAAAATATTTTCAATCAATGATTTCCCTGTTCTTAATTTGCCAAAGAAAAGATTTGATTATGAAGAAATGTTAAATGTTCTTCCAAAGAGAAAGTTAGAGTTTAGTGAAGAGCAATTAAATGATTTAAACATTAAATTAGGTGAAAATATTTTTGTTTATGGAGCAGACAATAATCAAAACACTCAAAGCGTGATAAATTTAATAAATAATGCAAAAATTGCAAATAAATTGTATATTAATGTGACAGTTGCGGGAAAAACTCAAATTTTCTTGTCTGAATTAAAAAATAGTGAAAATTTTTTATCAAATATTTTAGATGATGGTGATGTCGCAAAAAGATTGGTTTCACTTGCAGTTGAAAGAGCAAAGCGCATTTTAGAAGTTGAAGAAGATGTTTTAATTGTTGTTGATGACATGGCATCCATTTTTGGAATTGAAAAAGTGGGGTTGAGTTTAATGAAGAGTTTGGTTTCTCTTGCAAAGGAAACTAAACGGAAAGGTTCAATAACTTTGGTTGCTGTTATGCCTCATAAAGATTT
>CAZTNT010000058.1:0-7530 GCA_964614965.1 uncultured Lachnospiraceae bacterium
CGGTAAACCTCAATTGAACCACCAGACTATCTGGTGGTTTTCATAATACAAAAAAAGCTTAGCAGTTCGCTAAGCTTTTTTTAATTTAAAATCCACATCGCAAGGTTAAGGGTTGTGGCAATACTAAGCCAAATTGGGTAGATTGCAAGCGCATAAGCATACACTTTCTTTTTTATAAAAATATTCACCCATAAAGCAATTCCTGCAATCAAGTTCAAAATGATAACAATATTACCAATAAATGTAAGTTTCAATGTGAAGAACACCAAACACCACAAAATGTTGAGCACACCATTTGCAATCAATAATGCAATTGTAGATTTAGGCAAACTTTCTTTTGATGTCCAAAGTAAAAGCACCACCGCAAATGTGATGTAAATCACCGTCCACACAACAGGGATAACCCAATTAGGTATCCATTGACTCGTTTTAGTTAAGCTATCAAACCAATCCATGCCGATATTCACAAAAACACTTCCCAAAACTGCCACCAAAACAATTGGCGCAATCACGCTAACAATTCTCAAAACATTATTTTTCATATTATAGTTTATGTTATTCTTTTAAACTTTATTCTTGATTAATCGAACAGTTTAAATCCTCAAATCAACCGAGTCCCGTTTGGAAACATCTTCAATATGTTTAATTATTTGTTTTAATTTAACATACGACAAATCTTTATATCCAGGTGTATTATATTTGGCATTGATTTCAGGCAAATTCATAGAATTCAAATCAACAACCAATGGTTTACCATTTAATAAAGAATAGTATTTTCCATCTTCTCCCAGTGTGATATACCCTTCAGCAAGTTCAATAAAGAAAGGTTTGTTACCTAAACTTTTAAAAGATTTTTTCTCAACAGAATCACTAAGCAGCACTAAGGTTTTGTCACCATCGAATGTTAGATCAATCATACCAAAACGTTCGTTTGGTTTTGTTTTAATCTTATGATAGTTTGTTAGATTAATATTGTTCAACGCTATAGTTAAATCAATAAATTGAGTTTGTTTGTCATTTAAATCTTCTTGTGGCACAATTTTTTGATTTTGTAAAACATTTTCCAATGTTTCTTTAAGTTCTTTAAAACATCCAACCACATCTAAATTAAATTGCACATCTAATCCGTGCCTTTCAATACCTTTTGTCACGATTGTTCCATCACTAATATCAATTTGATAATTAATTGACCACACGATATTGTTTTCTTGCATTTTGAACAGGTGTGCCAAAAATGCAGAAAGCTGTCCATCAGTTAATGTTGAAACATCAAAATAAATATATGGATTATTTTCACACCTTACTATTGAATTCTTTTCGTTACCCACATCAATTTCATGTCCACCACAACATGCATAAGTGTCAATATGATTTTTCCACATTGTCAACAAAAGAAACTTTAAATCCTTCTTTCCTTCTGAAAATTTTGTTGCCAATGCATATTGTTTAATTTTATTCATTTTATATATTGGGGTATATTTTGGCGATTTATTTTTCACGCTCTCTCCTCTTAAAAAAACATTGTAGAAAATATATGAATTTTTGTCAACAAAATTTCATACACAAAAAAGTGGCGATTAAGCCACTTTTAAATTATTTATTTTCAGCGTAATTAAATTTTATGCTTGGACCCATAGTTGTTGCAACATAAGTTGATTTCAAATATGTTCCTTTTGCAGCTGCTGGTTTATTCTTGATGATTGCATCCATAACAGCGCTTAAGTTTGTAAACAATCTTTCAGCACCGAAACTTACTTTACCAACGCGAACGTGAACAATGTTTTGTTTGTCAAGACGATATTCAACTTTACCAGCTTTAACATCGTTAACAGCTTTTGTTACGTCCATAGTAACAGTTCCGCTCTTAGGGTTTGGCATTAAACCTTTTGGTCCAAGGATACGAGCACAACGTCCCATAACACCCATCATATCAGGTGTTGTGATACATACGTCGAAATCTAACCATCCGCCCATAATTTTTGCGACAACATCATCGTCACCAACAATGTCTGCACCAGCTTTTCTTGCTTCTTCAGCTTTATCACCTTTAGCAACAACTAAAACTTTAACAGTTTTACCAGTTCCTTCAGGAAGAACAACAACGCCACGAACTTGTTGATCAGCATTACGGCCATCAACACCAAGACGAACGTGCAATTCAACTGTTTCATCAAATTTTGCTTTGCTTGTGCTAACAACTAATTCCATTGCTTCTTTAGCATCATAGAGTTTTGTGTTGTCAATAAGTTTTAAACTTTCTTGATAGTTCTTACTTCTTTTCATTCCAACCCTCCACAACGATACCCATACTTCTTGCAGTTCCAGCAACCATGCTCATTGCAGCTTCCAGGCTTGCAGCAGTTAAGTCAGGCATTTTCATTTCAGCAATTTTCTTTAATTGATCGACACTGATTTTTCCAACTTTATTTTTAGGTGGCTTATCGCTACCTTTTTCGATACCAGCTTCTTTTCTAAGTAAGTCAGCAACTGGTGGTTGTTTTAATACGAATTCAAAACTTCTGTCTTCGTAAATTGTGATAACACAAGGGATTGTGAATCCAACTTGGTTAGCAGTTTTATCGTTAAATTCTTTAACAAATGCTCCAATGTTGATTCCGTGAGGTCCAAGAGATGAACCAACTGGCGGACCAGCAGTGGCTTTAGCAGCAGGAAGTTGAATGTTAACGATTGATTTAACTTTCTTTGCCATAATTTTTCTCCTTTTACTTATTTTCTGGAAAATATGTCAGGGCAAGACCTTGCCACAAACAATTCAATCAATTTGAATTCAAGTTTACTTGAAGGCATATTTGAAGGAATTGTTTATTAACGCACTTGTACGTTGACACATTTTCCAACAAATAAGTCAAAGAGATGAATTATATGTTTATGAGCTTGCAAATAACATATTTTTCCACTATGGTGTGGTGTTACTGAATAACTCTCCCACAAAAGTTCTCTCTCTTTAAAGGCGGATGAGTTTCCTATTTTTTAAATTATTTGAGTTCTTACTTCACTTAATGTCTTATTGAGTTCTTGAATATATGCTTCATGATAATGCTCAGTCATTATATTTTGCCAAATGTTGGAAATCAAATCTTGATAATTTTCAGACTTTCTTCCAAATTCATCTAGATGGAATGTAAATTCATGGTAAGATTCATCAAGTTCTAGCCAAGAAATCATAACCTTAGCAACATTATCTCTAATGCTTAATTTGATTGATGGAGTTTTCACACCCTCAATGTTTTCTAATTTTGAAAGCAACACATCAAACATGAAATGCGTCCAATCCTTTCCTGACATTATTGACAAATCAAATTTATAGTCCTTATCATTAAAGCTTGGTTTTTTTATGTTAATATCCATACTATCTCCACTTTGCATTATTATATCAGAAAAGAATATTTTGTCAATACTAATTATTGCTAATTCTTATTTGATTGAAAGCAAGTTCAACTTCGCTTTCACGACCAAACATTTCAACAATACAAGTAACTTTTTGATTTTCTTCATCCACTGCTTTGACAGTTCCAACGAAACTTGCCAAAGATCCATCAATGATTTCAACCATATCGCCAACTTTAACATCAAGTTCCATTTTGGCTTCAACAGCATTTCCACCATCAACACCCATTTTTCTTGCTTCGTCATCTGTGATGCAGATTGGTCTACCTTTTGGGCCAACAAAACCAGTGATATATTGCGTTCTTGTTACAGCATGCCAAATATCATCACCATACATCATTTTAACCAACATATAGCCTGGCATTGTTTTCTTTGGAACAAGCACTTTTTTGCCACGTTTTTCAACAAGTTCGTCTTCCATTGGAATCACAATTTGGAAAATACGATCGTGAAGGTTATATTTATCAATAGTGATTTCAAGGTTTTGTTTTGCAATGTTTTCATAACCAGAGAAAACGTGCAACACATACCATTTTGGTTCTTTATCAATGTTTTTATCTACAATTGCCATTTAATTCTCCTTCATTAGAACAAAAGACCAGCAAGCCAAGAGCAAAGTCTTTCAAAACCAAAAATAACAAGAGCAAAAACTAACACGAATGCCAAAACAATTCCTGTTTGTTTAACAACTTGTTTGAAAGTTGGCCAGGTAACTTTTTTGAGTTCATTACCTGTGTCCTTCAATGCTTTTGCCATTTTGTTAGGTTTTTTCACCTTTTCTTTTTTCTTTTTGTCTTTTGCCACATCTTTGGCTTTAACTTCAACAACTTTGTTGTTAGCCTTCACTTCTACTTCATTTGTAGGAGTTTGATTGTTATTAGACATATTCACCTCTATTTTGTTTCTTTATGTGCTGTTGTTTTCTTACACTTAGGGCAATATTTGTTGAGTTCTTTTCTTTCAGGGTCATTTGCCTTATTTTTTGTTGTGCTGTAATTTCTTGATTTACATTCAGTGCACTCTAAAACGATTTTTTCTCTTTTAGATTTAGCTTTCTTTCCTGCCACGGTTATTTCTCCTTTTTACCATTAAAATTTGAGTGTTAAAGAACAAAATTATTTTTGCTCCTTAATAAGACGCAAGTAAACTAAACGTCTAGTTAACTTGCAAATTTGCATTTGCTCGTTAAAAAAACACCCGCTTCGGTGTGCAAGTATAATAACATATCAAAATGAGTTTGTCAACACAAATTAAAAAAAATTTTAATTTATTTAAATTAATTATATTCTTATGTCGTATATTCCTTTTCTCGCAACAAACGCGAATGATTTTTAACTTTTAACATATCATATATTAAATATTAGCTAAAAATGTTTAGCGATTGTTAGTTTGGATTTAACTAAAAGCAAAACAAGTTTAGCATTGAGTTAAGTTTTTTGTTGAAAAATGTCGAAAATGTTTAGGGTATTTATAATTGTAATAGGGTATATTATGGAAATCAAACATTTATTAAGAATAGCAGGTAAAACAAAACAGGAATTAGCAGATTTTGCGGGAATCACCACAAACACAATAAGAGCTTATGAAAAGGGTTCTCACCAACCTCCAATTAACACATGTGTGAAGATGGCACAGTTTTTAAATTGTAGTTTAGAAACACTTGCTGATTGGAACACTGAAAATATTATTGATAAAAGAATATTATCTGAAGATAGGAGAAAATTGCTTGATGAAATTTTGAATTTGGATCAAGAAAACGTCTCTTCAGTTTTAACTTTCATTCAGTATTTAAATTCCTCATCAAATTAAATCAATTTCTTATATATGCTCAAATATAGTCTTTTATCAACACAAAAAACACGCTGTTGCGTGTTTTCTTTTTATTTTTTGTAAATCTTCAATCCATTTTCAATGATTGAAATATTAAGTTGTTCTAAATTGTAAATCTTTCCATCAATTAATGCTTTAATTTTCTTTTCAGGATTTGTAATTTTGAGTTGATTTATCCAATGTTGTTTAGTGTCTTCACAATATATATGTTCACCCTTGTTAAACATTTTGATAAATTTTTTCTTTCCTGGCTTATGTGACACAATAGAATAAGTTAAATTGAATAAGCCATCTTGCATATTACTCAATGGACTTACTGGCTTTCCTTTTGAAAATCCTCCATTTGCAACAACCAACTCAAAGACGGTTTCTTTTTTTGTTTTATTTTTTGATTCAAGTGACAAATCAATTCCTGAAAAAGCATTGCCATATTTAGCAATTGCAAATTTTTGACTTATAAAGTTTTTTAATTTATATTGACTAAACTGATGGAAAACTTCAACACTGGCGCCTATTATAACATTGTTCAAAACCGTCATATCGTTCACTATCATAATGTCAACATTTTCAACCTTCTTCAACATTATATCTTTAATTGCTTGAATCGGATTTGAACTTATTCCTAAATATGAAGCAAAATCATCATGTTTGCTCGTTGGAACAATTCCAATTTTTACTTTGCTTAAATCTTTAACACATGAAATAACAGTGTTTAGGACAACATCATCACCAACAACAACAAATTCATTCTCGCCAAAAGATAAAAGCTGTTTCATATTTTCTTTAATCTGTTCAAAATTTAGAGAAAAATAAACAGAATATTCCACCTGCTCACTTTTTAAATATTTCACAATTCGTTTGGCGTAACGTTCACCTAATGAATTATATTCATATGGCGCCACAATAACATTTAGCATATTAATATTATACCCTTATTCTTAAAATTTTGCAATGTTTTTAATAATAAATTATTCAAAAATTGCTTTTCTTCATTTTTAAATTATGATTTTTATTTTAATAAAAAAATATTTTTTTAATTTTTGATTGACATTATTCGACTATTTTATTATCCTTAATGTAAGGGTATAGCATTTTTAGGTGACAGTTTGAAAAAATATAACAAATTTAACTCGCAATTATTAACTTTGTGGATTCTCATTTCAATCCTTATGTTTTTTTTGGTATGCAATGCAACTTATTCTTATTTAACTGCAACAACCAATAGTCAAGCGGGATCTGCAACAACAGCAACTGTTCAAATTAAGTTCACCGGTGAAAGTGTTGAAAGTGTTTCCACATCCTCGACAGTTTCAGAAAAGATTATTCCTGGTGACACCTTAACCATTAAAGCAAAAATCGATAATCAAAGTAATGTAGATATTTATTTATTAATTAAACTTCAGGTAAGCGTTAAGAAAACAACCGATTCTTCTGCATCAATTGTTTCAAAAAAGTTCTATTCTTTATCTGGTTCAACATTAACTGAAATCACTCAAACGGCTGGAAGTTCAACAACTGACACTTCAGATGATGATTTTAGCAGTGACGCACAAAAGCAAACGAAGAACACGATTTCAAATGAATTTAAAACAACGCATGTTTTCGATGGTGCAACATACGATAATAACTATATTGGAGCAACCGCCTCTTACATAATAACAGCATATGCAATTCAATACGATAACATATCACAATCAACAGCAACTCAAGTTTTATGGAATAATGCGAATACCAATTAAGGAACGTCAAGTTCCTTTTTTGTTTGCTTGACAATTGTTTAGCAATATTTTAAACTTAAATTATTTATAAGGATAAAATATGGAATTAATTATATTAGGATGCGTGTTTGGCGCAGTTTGGCTGATAACAACAATAACTTTTGTTGTTTTATATAAAAAGAAAAATTCATCTTCTTCTGGAGATGGGCAAATACAACAAATCATCGCAAATCAAAAAGAACAAAATATGATGCTCAACAACATGCTTATGCAAGCAATGAAAAATGTTGAAGTTGGAACTCAGAACACAGTTAACAATTTAAGTGTTTTGCAAAAACAAGAATTTGAAAGCATGTCAAAACGCGTGGACGAATTAACAATCAGAAACGAACAAAGAATTGAAAAATTAACTTTTGATGTTAGATTGTCGCTCAATAGTATGCGCCAAGAAAATGAAAAAGCTCTTGAAAAAATGCGTGAAACAGTTGATGAAAAATTAAATTCTTCTCTATCTCAAAGATTAAATGATAGTTTCTCAAAAATTCAACAAAGTTTGGAAAGTGTTAATCTCGGA
>CAZTNT010000059.1:0-7483 GCA_964614965.1 uncultured Lachnospiraceae bacterium
GTCAAGGTTCATTCTTGGCACTTGGTGTTTCACCTTATATTACTTCATCAATTATTATTCAATTACTTTCAGCAGTAATTCCTAGTTGGCAAAGACTTGCCAAAGAAGGTGGAGCTGACGGAAGAAAAAAAATTAGTCAATACACTAAAATCGCAGCATTGATTTTAGCAGTTGCTCAAGCAATTGGTATTGCTGTTGGTTTTGGTACAGCTGGTAGCACACATTTAGCTTTGTTTGGTGATAATAAATTTTTATGTTATTCATTCATTGTTTTAATGTTAACTGCTGGTGCAATGTTTACTGTTTGGCTTGGTGAAAAAATCACTGAAATCGGAATTGGTAATGGTATGTCATTATTGATTTTCGTGGGTATTTTGTCATCAGCTGGAACAGGCCTTATGACAAACTTCCAATCAATAGGAAAAGGTGGCGAAGCTGCTCAAACAGCTATCTGGCAACTTATTCTATTCTTATTAGTACTTGTTGCAATCTTTGCTCTCGTTGTCTTTGTTGACGGTGGCGAAAGAAAGGTTGGAGTTCAATATGCAAAACAAATGAAAGGTAGAAAAATGTATGGAGGTCAATCAACATACATTCCAGTTAGAGTTAATGCTAATGGAGTTATGCCAATCATTTTCGCAAGTTCAATTTTAACATTCCCACAAATGTTGTTCAGTATTTTCTGGCCAGATGCAACTGGTGGTTTCATTGGCTGGTGGAACAAATGGGTTGGTGCTGGAACTTGGGTATACGCTATAATTATGTCACTTTTAATTTTGGCATTTGCATATTTCTACACTATGCTTAATTTTGACACTGAACAAATCAGCAGACAAATTCAACAAAATGGTGGATTTATTCCTGGAATTAGACCAGGTAAACCTACTGCTCAATACCTTGATGGTATCAACAAGAAAATCACATTATTTGGAGCAATATTCTTAGCATTTATGGCACTTATTCCAACATTGTTATTTACGGGTATTGGTGTTGGTGGATTAAATTCTGCTTTCAGTGCAACCGGTATGTTGATCGTAGTTTCAGTTGCTCTTGAATTTGACAAACAACTTGAAGCTCAAATGATGATGAGAAATTATCGTGGATTTTTGAAATAAGGGGTTATTTAAATGAATATAGTTTTAATCGGAATACAAGGTTGTGGCAAGGGAACACTTGTTGCTGGTCTTGAAAAACATATTAACTTTTCATTAGTCTCAATGGGACAACTTTTTAGAGATGAAATTGCAACTGGTTCACAGTTAGGTCAAGAAATCAAAAAAGTTATTGACCGAGGTGAACTTGTTGGAATGAACATTGTTATGTCAACAATTCAGAAGAAATTAGAAACGGACAATAGTCCTATTAAAATTTTTGATGGTTTTCCAAGAAATTTAGAACAAGCTGAAGCGTTAGATAAAATTACAAAGGTTGATTTAGTTATTCATCTTGATTTATCTAAAGAAGAAGCTGTTAAGAGATTATTAAATCGATTAACATGTTCTAAATGTGGTTATATCACAAGAAAAGATGTTGTCAGTTCGAATGTATGTTCTGAATGCGGAGGAGAACTTGTGTTGCGTAGTGATGACACAATTGAATCTATTGAAAAGAGATTTGCAATTTTCGAAAAGGAAACATATCCATTGCTTGAAAAATACAGTCGTCAAGGCGTTAGAGTTGAAACAATCGAATCAATTGATAAAGATAAAACTCTCAACGCGGTTTTGAAGGTATTGAATGAGTATAACTATTAAAAATAACGAACAAATTGAGAAGATGAGAAAAGCAGGGAAGATTTTGAAAGAAACTCTTAACCTGCTTGAAAGCTCAATCTTCCCTGGCCAAACCACTTCGCGCCTTAATGATTTGGCCTATAACTATATAATATCCCAAGGCGCAAAACCTTCCTTCTTAAATTATGAGGGGTTCCCATTCACAATTTGTGCAAGTTTAAATGACCAAGTTGTGCATGGGTTCTGCTCAAACATTCCTTTAATGGAAGGCGACATTATAAGCATTGATTGTGGTGTCATTTGGGAAGGATATCATGCTGATGCAGCAAGAACATTCCCTGTTGGGAATATATCAAAAGAAAAACAAAAATTAATTGATGTCACAAAAGAATCATTCTTTGAAGGCATCAAAGATATTAAAGCAGGTTCTAGGTTAGGTCATATAAGTCATAGGATTCAAGTGCATCTTGAAACTCATGGCTATGGTGTGGTCAGAGAGCTTGTTGGACACGGAGTTGGTGAAAAACTTCACGAAGATCCATGTGTTCCAAATTATGGGAAGTATAACTCAGGAGTTGTGCTTCAAGAAGGTATGACCTTGGCAATCGAACCAATGTCAACTTTGGGCAAAAAAGAAGTGTATCTAGAAGAAAACGAATGGACTGTTTCAACGCAGGACGGACTACCTAGTGCACATTATGAAAACACAATCTTAATAACGAAAGATGGTGTTGAGATATTAACTTTATAGAGGTGTTATGGATACAAATTTAATGGTTGGAGATGTGGTTGAATCCTTAAGTGGACACGACCAAAATCGACTATCTATTGTCGTAGGTATTGACAAAAATGGATTTCTTGCTATAATAGATGGTAAATATAGAAAAAAATCAAAACCAAAACTTAAAAATCCAAAGCACTTAAAATTTGTGGCGCATGACGACAACCTTTTGGAAAGAGTCAATTCGCCGTTATCAACAGATGCCGAAATCTACAAATTGATTAAAGCATATAAACAGATAAAGGAGTAAACATGTCGAAAGAAGATGTTATCGAGGCTGAGGGTGAGGTTGTCGAAGTTTTAGGCAACATGAACTTTAAGGTTCAGATTATGAACAATCACATTATCACTGCTTACATTTCTGGAAAATTACGCACGAATTTCATCAGAATTTTGGTTGGAGATAAAGTGAAAGTTGAAATGAGTCCATATGATTTAACAAAAGGTAGAATCATTTGGAGAGATAAAAACTAAGTAAGTTAAAGGAGAAAACAACAGTGAAAGTTAGACCATCAGTTAAACCTATGTGCGAAAAATGCAAAGTTATTAAACGTAATGGTAAAGTTATGGTTATTTGTTCAAAATCACCTAAACACAAACAACGTCAAGGTTAAAAATTAAGCGAAACGATCTTTCGCTTTTCTTTAGTTTTGAAAACAAGCACAACACATCGCGGCAATTTGGTGTTGTGAGAAAATATAAAAACAACAATATTTTCTCATTATTGAGTGAGAAAAAGACGCATTAAGAAAAACAATTAATAAAGGAGAATATTACAATGGCTCGTATATCAGGTGTTGATTTACCTAATGAAAAAAGAGTTGAAATCGGTCTTACTTATATCTACGGTATCGGTAGAACAAGTTCAAACAAGATTTTAGCTGCAACTGGAATTAACCCAGACACAAGAGTGAAAGACCTCACTGAAGAAGAAATCGCTTCAATCCGTAAACACATCGAAGCAAACTATGTTGTTGAAGGTGAAAAAAGACGTGATGTCGCTCTTGATATCAAACGCTTGAAAGAAATTAGGTGCTATCGTGGACTTCGTCATATTGCTAATTTGCCAGTTCGTGGACAATCAAGCAAGCAAAACGCAAGAACACGTAAAGGACCAAAGAAAACAATAGCTAATAAGAAGAAATAAGGAGTAAATAATGGCTGTTAAGAAAGAAACAAAGAAAAAGAAAATAGTAGTTGGCAATGGTGAAGGTCAAGTTCACATTTTTGCTAACGCAAATAACACTTTAGTAACTTTAACAGATAGTCAAGGAAACGCTTTGGCTCAATGCAGTGCAGGTGCTCGTGGAAACCGTGGTGCAAAGAAAACCACTCCATTTGCAGCTCAAGATGCAGTTGAAACATGTTTGGCAAATGCTGCTAAATTTGGTGTTCAAAAAGTGGCTGTTTTTGTTAAGGGTGCAGGTGTTGCTCGTGAATCTGCAATTAGAGCAGTTGGAACAGCAGGATTGCAAGTTACAATGATTAAAGACGTATCTCCAATCCCTCACAACGGTTGCAGACCACCTAAGAAGAGAAGATTATAGGAGGAAAATATGGCAAGAAGTACTAGTCCAGATTGTAAGCAATGTCGTAGAGAAGGTCAAAAACTTTTCTTGAAAGGCGAAAGATGTGTAACAAAATGTTCATTTGATAAACGTCCAACTGTTCCAGGACAACATGGTGCAGGAAGAAAGAAAATTTCAGAATATGGTTTACAATTGCGTGAAAAGAATAAAGTTCGTAGAATCTATGGCGTTTTAGAAAAACAATTCAGAAATTGTTATGAAAAAGCTGCTGCAGGAAAAGAAAGCACAGGTTTTGCATTGTTAAAAATGCTTGAAATGAGACTTGATAACGTGGTTTATCGCATGAATATCGGTGTGTCAAGAACTGAAGCTAGACAAATCGTAACTCACGGTCACATCACAGTTAATGGCAAGAAGTGTAACATCCCTTCAGCTCAAGTTAAAGTTGGTGATGTTATTGCAATCAAAGAAAGCAAGCAAAGTCTTGAAATGTTCGCAAGTTTGAAAGGACTTAAAGTTAACACTCCAAAATGGTTAGAATTCAACACTGAAAGTTTAACTGGTAAGGTGTTGGCTCTTCCAGAAAGAGAAGACATAGACTTGGGCATCCAAGAACACTTAATCGTAGAATATTATTCAAGATAATAGGAGAAATAAAATATGATGGAAATCGAAAAACCAAAAATACTTTTAGAAGAACAAGAAAATGGCGCTCGTGCATTAATCACAGTGGAACCATTGGAAAAAGGATTTGGAATCACAATTGGAAACATGTTGAGAAGAACTTTGCTTTCATCTCTTCCTGGTGCTGCAATTGTTGGTATCAAAATCAAAAATGTATTGCATGAATTTTCAACAATTAAGGGTGTAACTGAGGATGTTCCTGACATTGTTTTGAATTTGAAAGCTGTTGCTGTTAGAACTGAAAGTACTGATGAAGATTTCAAAGGAACAATCACTTTCAAAAAGAAAGGTGCTGGCACGGTTTTCGCAAAAGATTTAATTTGTGACGATGGAATTTCAATCTTGAATCCAGATCAATTGATTTGCACATGCGATGACGATGCAGACCTTGATATGACACTTTATGTTGGACGTGGCAGAGGTTTCGTTCCAGCAAGCCTTAACAAAGGTTTCTCTGATGAAGTTGATTATATCGCAATTGACTCTTTGTTCACACCTGTTAAACGTGTTAATTTTGAAGTTCAATCAAGCCGTGTTGGTCGTAGTCTTGACTATGATAAACTTGTTTTAGATGTTCAAACTCGTGGAACAGTTAGCGCAAAAGAAGTTGTTGCTCTTTCTGCAAAATTGATAAATGATTATGCTGCAATGTTCATTGAACTTGTTGAAGGCATGGATGGAATGAACATCTTAGTGGCAAGAAAAGAAGATGAAAGAACAAAATTGTTCGAAAAACCTATTGAGGAAATGGAATTAAGTGTTCGTAGCTATAACTGCTTAAAACGTGCTGGAATCGACACTGTTGGCGATCTTGCAAAGAAAACTAAGGGTGAAATGATGAAAGTTCGTAACATGGGTGCTAAATCTATGGAAGAAGTTATCGCTAAACTTGAATCTTATGGAATTGTCCTTGAAGGCAATGAAAATTATTAAAAATCTATAAAGGAGAAAGAACCGTGAAAGTTAAAATGTTAGGACGTCCAACAGAAGAAAGATTGGCAATCATGAGAAACCAAGCAACTGATCTTCTTTGGAAAGGTAAAATCCAAACAACTCTTGCAAGAGCAAAATCTTTAAAGAGCTATGTTGAAAAAATCTTAACTCTTGCTATTAACAGCTATGAAGATGTTGTTACTGTAACAAAAGAAACTGTTAAAGACGGCAAGAAAGTTAGTCGTGAAGTTATGAACGACGGACCTAAAAAACTTGCTGCACGTAGAAAGATTATGGCTAAAGTTTATTCTGTTAAAGAAGAACGTAAACCAGGTGAAAAGAAGGCTGATTATATTGCTCGTATTGACAATATTAAACACCCTCTTTTGGAAAAAATCTTCAATATCTACGCACCTAAATATGATGCTCGTGCAAAAGAATTAGGTCAAAAGGGTGGCTACACTCGTATTCTCAAAGTTGGCATCCGTAAAGGTGATAATGCCGAAATGGCTATCATCGAGTTAATTTAATTAACTCAGTGAGAGACATTGAGAAAATTATATGGAACTTGTTTCCATACAACGCTGAGATGGCAATTATCGAATTGATCTAAGGAAGTTCGAGTTATTATCTTCGCCAAACGCATTCATTTAGGCACACTTTGTTGCAAAGTGACCAAAATTCATGCTAAGTCGCTTTTGATAACAACTCACACTTTAAGATTAAGAGGATAATTTATGTCATCCTAAGCGTAGACGAAGGATCTCAGCAAATAAAAAAGTATATTATGATTTAAGCATTACTTGATTGAAAGACAAATCACAATTAGGGTTCCCGAAGAAGCAAACGTAGTGCTTCGCGCGGGATGGCGCAGAAGTTGTTTAAAAATGAAGTTTGAACGTTCACGGTCAAACGATTAAAGAGAACAAACTTCGAGCAGATTTAAGCATCAAACAAGTAAAAGACAAACCTAAATATATATAAAAAAAGACCAAGCAATTGGTCTTTTTTAGTTTGATTTTTATTTCTTTTGGAATTTCCCATCTTTTTTTCTAACCACATAATTCATTTCATTGTTTTCACAAAGTTCTTTAACTTTCTCAAGAGCTTCAGTTTTTGTAACTCTTTTTGCAATGACTCGTTTTGCACCGCTTTTAGTTATGTGCCAAAGTCTGTCGTCCTTGTTGTAAATAACTGTGTAAATTGGTTTTTTTGTTTTTTCTTGTAATTCTTGTTGTGTTTGTTCCTTAATTTCTTCCATAAGTTTTCTCCTTTTGCATAGTATTTACAAACTATTCTTTTATGTAATAGCTTCTAAAAACAATTTAGAATCGTAAATTGCTTTCTAAAAATAATTTAACATAAAATATTTTTTTCGCGCAACTAATTTTAGATGTTTTTTATAAAAAATAATAAAAAAACGACATTTGTTTAGTCGTTCTTTTTTTATAAACTGTCTGAAAAATCAAAAGTCGGTCTATTTAACTTTTCATTAAATTCTTTGCATGCATCTAATGCGTTTTCTAAGTAATCTTTGTTTTTAGAATTCTTTTTTGTTTGATAATATTCATTTATTGTATATTGTACAGGTTTAGTTGTGTAAATGCCATTTGAACATTTAACCATATCATTCCTTTGCATTAAATCTAAAATTTCATCAACCATTGTTTTGATTTTTTGTTCTGAAATTTCAACGGATGAACCTTGTATGTAGTTAATTGTAAGTCTAACGATAAAATCTTGATTAAATTCGTTAGAGCGATTTATTAAACCAACAATTAAATTTCTAATATCTTCATAATTATTAATGTCTGCACCTATTT
>CAZTNT010000060.1:0-7478 GCA_964614965.1 uncultured Lachnospiraceae bacterium
GAGTGCTAGCACAATGGGCCCAATGGGTGGACTTGGCGGTTTAATGTAATGAATCAAATAGACTCAATGGAAAGGCTTGTAAATGAATTTAGCAAATTACCTTCTGTAGGCAAAAAAACAGCACAAAGGTATGCGTATTTTTTGCTAACCATGAATGAAGCTGAAGTAAGAGATTTTGCAGATGCAATGATTGTTGCTAAGGAAAAAATTCATTATTGCAAGATTTGTTCTAATTTTACTGATAAAGAAGTTTGCGACATTTGTTCAAAACAAAAAAAAGAACCAATTATATGCGTTGTTAAGGAACCAAAAGATGTGACAGCCTTGGAAAAGGTTAGAGAATTTAATGGAACTTATCATGTTTTGCATGGGGTGATTAATCCGCTTGAGGGTAAAGGTCCAAATGATATTAATGTTCGCTCTCTTTTAACTCGAGTTGCACAAGAGGGTATCCAAGAGGTTATTGTTGCAACAAATCCAGATGTTGAAGGTGAAGCAACAGCAATGTACATTGCAAATTTATTGAAACCTTTAGGAGTTAAAGTAACGCGAATTGCACAAGGCATTTCAATGGGAAGCGAGTTGGAATACACAGATGCTGCAACGCTATCAAAAGCAATTATGTCAAGAAGAGAAATGTAATCTCTTCTTTTTTTGTCAAAAAACTTAATTTAAGAATATAACTTTTTAGGAGGGATTTTTTCTTGAAAAGTTTATTTTCAGGTACTGGAGTTGCTATTGTTACACCTTTCATTGGAGGAGAGATTGATTTCAATTCATTTGAAAAAATCATAAATGCGGATGTACGCCAAGGGGCAAAAGCAATCATAATTTTAGGAACCACAGGAGAAGGAGTTACCGTTTCAAAAGAAGAACGAGAAAAATTAATTACTTTTGCAAAAAAAACAATAAACAACCGAGCTAAATTGATTGTTGGAACGGGGAATAATAATTTCATAACCTGCCAAGAAAACACAATAATGGCAAAAGAATTGGGCGCGGATGGTGTGTTGGTTGTGACACCCTATTATAACAAAACCACACAGGATGGTTTGGTTGAATATTACACTCAACTATCAAAAATAGGAATTCCAATAATTATGTATAATGTACCAAGCAGAACCGGTTTAAACATTGAAACTGAAACCGTGAAAAAACTTGTTGATTGTGATATGATTTATGGGCTTAAAGAAAGCACTTGCGATATTAATAGGATTATTGAGCTTTCAAAAATTTGTAAACATAACATTGCGTTATATAGTGGTGAAGATGCTTTAAATTTCATTTTTTATTGCTTAGGAGCACAAGGTTGCATAAGTGTTACAGCAAATGTTTTGGCAGATAAGGTTCAAGAGATTTATCAAATGGTTTTAGATGGTAAAATTGAAAGAGCATTGCAACAACAAACAGAACTTGACGAAATTAATCATGCTATGTTTTTGGAAACCAATCCAGTTCCGGTGAAAACATTTATGTCTCAAATGGGGTTGATACATGATGAGGTTAGAATGCCATTGGTGAAAGTGAGCAACAAAACTTTATCCCTAATTGTTCGCTTAACTGATAGATTGAAAAACAACAAAGATATAATATTGTAACAAAAACAGCTTTAAACAAAGCTGTTTTTTATGTTTAAGGTTTAAAGTATAAATCATTTTCCTTATTTTTTAATTTATGCATTGCAACAATGGCACCATGAGCAAAAATATCACGAGAGTGAGCAGTGTGAGTGAGAGTTATTGTTTCATCTTGCAAGAAAAATTGGATAATATGTGTTCCTGTTTCTTTACCCACTCGATAAGAAAATGTTTCGAAATTTATGTTGTTGTTTTTCAATATGTTTTCAATGTCTTTTGCTGTTCCGCTTGGTTTGTCAATTTTTTGCCTGTGGTGATACTCTTGAATGATAGTTTCACAGCTTGGAATTTTGCTTGCGCACGTTTCCAGCATTTCATAAAGCAAATTAACACCAATTGAAGCGTTTTTGCAGAAAAGAATAGGAATAAATTTGCTTGCTTCTTTCATAAAATGTTTTGTATCGTTGTTAACAACTGTTGAAAACAAACCGTATGGCAAATTTCTGCTTTGTGCAAAGCTGATAAACTCAATGTGGTTTTCAGTGGTTGAAAAATCAATGATGGCATCAAGTTCTTCAGTTACTTGATTTATGTTGGTGTAGGTTTTAAAATTTTGTTTTTCACAAGTCAAATCAACTCCACAAACAATGATATCTTCATGTTCTTTTGCGATTTTGCTGATTGTTTTTCCCATTTTGCCATTGCAACCAATAAGTAAAAATTTCAATATAATCCTCCTTATTTATAATAATGTAAACTCATCATCTTCCATGATATAAGACATAGGGATGTCGAAAATTGTGTGAGCACCAAACTTTTCTTCTTGTTTTAACTTAATTAAGCTTTTAGCATAATTTATCATCACACTTGCTGTGAAGTCTGGATTTGATCTTAGGTTAAGAGAAAAATTCATAACATCGTTTTTAGTTAGAATTTCACCTTTGTGTGAAAATGATTTAATTTGTTTCAATTGTTCATGTGTAACGAAATTTACAGTTGTGCGATAACCTTTAAAATAGTCAGGCATATTAATAATTTCATATTCAATTCTTTCTTCATCTTGTGGATCACACACAACAAAACATTCCCTTGAATGAAGGTTGTTCTTTTCAACATCCTCGCCAGATTTGATTTTTTCAATCATGTATTTATTTGGAATTGTGAATTGAATTGCGTCTAAAACTCCATCAATTTGTTTGATTGCTTGAGTGTGCCCTTGACTTGTCCCTTTGCCCCAAACAGAATATGGAGAATAACCAAGACTTGAAAACAATCCTCTCATTAAACTGAACAATCCTGGGTCCCACCCAAATGAACATAATGCAATTTTTTTATTTTCCTTTGCGATTTCGTCAATGGTTTTAATATGACTTTTTAACCGACTGTGGTTGTCATAACAATCAATTATGTTAAAATGTTCAATAAAAGTGCTGGCATGGTCTTCCAAATCGTTTTGAGAACCAGCACAAAGAAATAGAATGTCAATTTTGTCTTTAAAGGTCAATATTTTGTCAAAGGGGATTGTTCCTTCCAAATATCTTCTTGAAAAAACTCCAACTAGATTAAAGATTTTGTGATTTTCTAATTGATTTATAACAGCTGTTCCTAAGTTTCCAACGCCAACAACACCAACGTTAATTTTCATCATTTTTTCACCTCAGAATATATTTATGAAAACAAAGTTTTAATGTTGTCAACATAAAAAATGTTAGTACGCGCGAATTTTGTCGAAATTTGTAGTCAAAACAACAAAATTCCTTTAATATAACTGAATAAACCTATTGTAGTTTCTTGCTATGATAATTGTAGGAGAGTTTTATATGGAAGAAGAATTGACTGCACGAATTAAAATTCGAATTGACCAAATTATGCGGGCCCAAGGGCTTAAGCGCTACACACTTGCCGAAAGGGCGGGAATTTCAAATCCAACAATTCAAAATTGGTACACAAGTCGAAACTATCAACCAACAATATATTCTCTTGAGAAAATAACAAAAGTTTTAAACGTAACAATGTCAGAATTATTTTTGGAAGAGAATCAAACATTTTATCCAGTGAAAGAAGATCAAAGATTGTTGCTTGAAATGTATACAATGCTTGACACCGAGGGTAGAGAACTAATTTTAAAAACAATGAAAAAGATGCAAAAGGATTAGGGGTATGACAACAGAAAACAAAGAATTGGTTAATGAATATGTTAGAGAAATTGGCGTAACAGGAAGCAGAAATGCGCTTAATAATTTATATGAAATTGTTAGAGAACCGCTTTATAAGATTTTATACGCATATTATAACAATCATCATGACATTGAAGATATTATTGAAAAAGTGCTAGATGTTGTGATTGACAAAGCAAGTGGTTTAATAACTTACAAAAACTGTTATAATTGGATTATAAAAATTGGCAAAAATTTAATTAACAACATGTTAAGAAAAGAAAAACGAAGGAAAGAATTATTATATTCTATGCCAATTCCTGCTTATGCAGAAGTTAATGAATCTAAAGTAATGATGATTATTGAACTAAAAAAATTAACAAATGAAGAACAACGCTTGATATTCTATAAATTTTATTGTAAATTTAAAATAGATGAAATTTCACTGATCATGGGAATTTCCAAAGCTACTGTTCATCGGAAATTGGCTGAATTATATGATTCGTTAAAGGAGAAATTAGAATGAAGAATTTAGATGAAGAACTTGAACAAGTTTACGATATTAAAATTCCAGAACCAGATTTATCAAGATTAGATAAATTTGATGAAAAACTCAAAAAGAACAAACAGAAAAGAAAAAGAATTGTGATGTTCAGAAGATTGGCAGTTGCTTGTGCCATGGTTCTTGTTGTGACCTTAAGTGTTTTGATTCCAATTTTGAACAGACCAAAAGAAGTGGTGAAGTATTATGGAGATAACAACACAATTCAAGTTGATGTAACTCAGGATTTTGTTAAAGACTACATTAATGAAAACCTTCCAAACTATAATTTCATTTTTGAAGATTGCATTTTAGATAGTCAGTATGCTATATATGATAAAGATACATCTTCAAAATTACTTGCATTAAGATTGCAAATAGATAAAAATTCGATTCCATTCACATCAATCTCTATTAATATTATATTAGACAAAAATTACATTTATTCCAAACATTCAACATTTGTTAATGGTGCTGTGGAGGAACCGTTGGAAAATAAAACGATTTATAGTTTGGAAAAGAATGATGGTATTTTATATTCAATGTTAACTTTAATTGAAAGAGAGACATATAATACTTACTTACAATTAAGTATCAATGATGTAGAAATTTTAAATAAATTTAAACAAAATTAAAAAATTGTGAGACGTTTTGCCTTTCTCATTACATTAATATTATGAGGAGGTTAAAATGAAACCTATTTTTAAAACAATAAACTTGTTTTTGCTAGGCATTTTCGTTTTGCCTAGTTTTTTATTGCTTTTTATGCACCATGATGAGAAAATTGTGCAGGGTTACTATTGCGACACTAACTATTTTGAAACTGGGACAAGCCAATATGTTGCATTGACAGTTGAATATGACACATATTCAAAATCTGATATCACAATGAGTAGAATTGTTCCGGCTTATGAAAACGTTACACAAGCTAATTCATGCGCGCCAATGGCTGCAACAATTGCAATTGCCTATTATGATGTTAACTATGGTAACTTAATTCCAAATGCAGATGTGGGTTTTGAATATAATGGACAATTTTATTATTCTGGAATGACAACACAAATCATCGACATCAAAGAAGAAATTTACACGCTCATGGGAACAAACACAGAAGCCCCAGGAACATCGGTTGCACAATTTAAAACTGGAATGAGAAGTTATGTTAATCAACAAGGTTATAGCATTACATATAATTCATGTGGCACAAGTTTATCAACCATACAAAGCTATTTGCAACAGCAACAACCAGTTGTGGTGTTCTTTAACTCTTATAGATATTTAGAAAGTGGAGTTATAACAGACACTGGAAGCGAATTGCATTATAATGAAAAAACAAGTAGCAACGGTCATGTTGCAGTGTGTTATGGTTATAGGGAATGCTACTTCACATTAGATGGAAACTCTTGGACAGAAAAATATTTAATTGTTTCATTTGGTGATGGTACGGCTGGTTTAATGGATGTAACAAACATAAGTAGACTTGATGACGCATATGCAATTAGCATTTATTAGAAAAATTTAGAAAATTTTAGAGAATATTAGAGGAAATTAAATTTAATTTCAAATAAACTAAAGATAAAACTGAGGAAGATATGAATAAATGCGAACTAAAGCGTTTGCTTGGAAGTTACAAATATGAACACAATTATTTCATTGAAAAGAGTGATGAACTTGAACTAATCAAAGAAAACTACATAAAAGCAATAAAAAAACTAAAAGAAATAAACGAAAACAAAAACAATTTACTTGATGAATCAATTGCAAAGTACACTTTGGATATTTTTGAACGCGAAAATGAACTTGCAAAACTTAATCAACATTTGAAAGATATTGAAATGTTAGTTGATGAGGTTTTAACGCCAGCAAGAAATGCCTTATACTATAAATATATTGTTGGGCTAAAGGTGGAGGACATTGCATTCAAAATGCACTTTTCAACTCAAAGGATTTATCAATTGATAAGCGATGGCTTAAATGAAATTGTTGAAAAAGAAGATGTTGGTTAACATCTTCTTTTTTGTGTGTTGAGGTATATTCCAATTTCAGGGTCGTAATATTGATTGTTGTGGTGGTAAAGTCCTGTTTCCTTGTCAAAGTAAAACCCATGGAACAAAAACGGATTTAAAGTGGCAATAAAGTAGTTTTTTGAAAGAGTTTCAATTGGAGAACAGTCCTCAACTTTAACAAATTGTTTATTGGCAGTTAAAATGTAGCATATGTGATTGCCGAGATAATCATAATAATATTTGCAAATTAATTCATTGTTTTGATTGAAAATTCCTGTTATGTCACCAACACTGTTCTTTTGATAAGAAAAATTTTCAACTGTTGAGTTTTCAAAAATTGTGAAGCCGGAAACTAATTCGTTGTTGTAGTGATAAAGAATCAAATGTTTTCCCTGTTCAAGAATAAGATTTTTACCTTGAAAATAAAAGGTTGTCAATTCATTATTCACAACTTTGCTTGTTCGGTTTTGGTTATGGTAAGAATATGATGCAATATTTTCAATTTCAATTAAATTATTATTTTCCCAAACGAATTTTGCATCTCGATAGGTTGTTGGTAAACCAAATTGATTATAAGTTATTTTTTCATTGCTATAGCTTATCAATTTGTTATTTTCATATTGAAAGATTGGCATATGCTCATATTTTTTAATTTTATCAATTGAAAATTCATATCTTTTGGTTGGATTGTTGTTTTCATCATAACAATTGATTATAGTTTTGTTTAATTTCAAGTTGTCTTCCCGTAGTAAACAATTAAGGTTGTTGTAGTAATGTCTTGAAATTATTTGATTATCTTCAACAATATTAATTGTGTTTATGGTTGTTTGATTTTCTAATTTTCTTTTATTTTTAAAATTCATGCATTCCTCACTTTTTCGACAAAATTTGACGATGGTTGAATTTTAACAACTTATAATTAAAAAATCCTCTAATTAATTCTAATTTTTTCTAATATTACACCAATCAATATAAATAAAAAAAATGACCTGCCGGTCATAACTAATTCTAAAGAAAGTTTGGTAGGAATGAGTGGGTGAGTGCGTAAAGAAAAGTTGCCAGTGGCAAGTTTTTAGCAAACGAACGGGAGCACACCAGTGCGGTCCGGTCCGACAGGACGAACTTGTTCGAGTACACTCATGGAATAAAAAAAATGACCTGCCGGTCATAACTAATTCTAAAGAAAGTTTGGTAGGAA
>CAZTNT010000061.1:0-6473 GCA_964614965.1 uncultured Lachnospiraceae bacterium
GGGTTTTACCCTCAAAATGAAAAACCACCAGATTATCTGGTGGATTTTTATTTTTCTTTAATCATTTGCTTTAATCTTTCCATTTTTTTTATTAATTTCTTTAAAAGCATTTTTTATTTTAAGAACATGTTTATATGCTTTTTCATTGCTTAACTTTCCAGCATTATATTCTCTTTCAATCAATATAATTTTATCTGTTAAATCATTAATTGTATTTTCAGATTTAACGCCATTTAATTTACAAACTGAATTATATATTTCCTGTCCACAATTTGCAACTTGTTGTTTAATTGTTTCTAAAATTTTTCCGTTAAAAAATATGTTATTTTCTAAATTCTTTGTTTCACCTAAAAGCAACATTGCAGATTCTAGAGCCTTTTTATAACTGATAAACACATTTGACATGGAAGAATAATCTTCTATTGATTTCCAATATTCTATTTGCTTTTGACAAAAATCAATTGTATCTTCAAGCAATTGTTTAAATTGTTCTTTGCTTTTTTTCCCGCTAGTTATAACCTCAATATTGAAATTTATGTTCATGAATTTACCGAAGGCATTATTGCAGTTAATCAACTCTTCTTCGTAATCTTTTATCATAATTTCTCCTTTTTTATATTATAATGTAAGAATTCTTACAAGTCAACAATTTTGTAAGAATTCTTAATATTATTATTTTATGGGAAATAATATTGGATCAAATATAAAAGAAAAAAGATTAGAACATGGTTTATCTCAATCCAAACTTGCCCAACTTATTGGTGTTACTCATGCTTCCATCAGTTTTTGGGAAAATGGTGTTAATATTCCAAATGTTTTAGATTGTTGGAAAATTGCAGATGTTTTTAACATATCTATTGATGAATTAATTGGAAGAAATATTTAATTTAACATATATAAATCGAACCTTTGTTAAATGACCTTAGATAACACTCCACTATTATCTAAATTGAAAAAAGTAGTTAGGAAATTGACTACTTTTTTATATATCTTATTGAATTTGTGTGATGACCAAATGTGCTGATACTGGTCTTGTTCCTCCAGCAAGTGGGGTTATAGTGAGAGCTGCAGCATTCCCTGCAGGATTTCTAACTGTTAAGATTGAATTAACTGCAGTTGTTGTGACTATGCTCATACCAATAATATCAGAAGTGCCAGTTGCACGACCAACAACAGTATATGCCAAATCAGCACCATTTAAAGTTAAAATTAATTGACCAGCTTCAGTAACACCAACATTAAATAAAACTTGATATGTTCCGATTGGGCCCAAATTAAACGAGCTTGGACCTGTTCTTGCTATGTCACTACCACTATTAGGTCCATCTTGCGGGAAGCTTACGTCTGTTCCTGGTGCAACTGTTGCTGAGTTGTCAGGTGGCATTAAAGCATAGAAATCTGCAAAATTCAATATACCACCAGTACCACTTGCTCCAGTTGGTCCAGTTGGACCGACATCACCTGTTAAACCCGTTGGTCCAGTAGGTCCAATTGCTCCTGTGGGACCAGTAGGGCCTATATCACCAGCAGGTCCTGTCGGACCAGTTTCACCAATTATTCCTTGTGGTCCGGTGGGACCGGTTGCACCTGTTGGTCCAATATCTCCGGTCAAACCCGTAGGTCCAGTTGGTCCTGTTGGTCCTACTTCTCCAGTTAATCCTTGTATACCTTGTGGACCTGTCGGTCCGGTTGCACCCACACTTCCAGTAGGACCGGTTGGTCCTATCGGACCTGTAATACTTAAACCATCAGCACCTGCGGGTCCCTGTATACCTTGAGCACCAGTAGGTCCGGTTGCACCAGTTAATCCCTGTAATCCTTGTGGACCGGTTGGACCAGTAAACCCTATTGGGCCCATAGGCCCTGGCATACCTGTAGGACCAGTAGGTCCACGCACTATAACTTGATTATTTATATAACTTGGATAACAACAATTGTTATCACATTTATTTCTTTTCTCATAACAACAATCGAAATTGTCATCTTCAATTCTTCTATGCATAAAAACTCCTTATAGCATAATATGTAAATACTGTAAAAAGTTACATAATTTGCATAACAATAAATAAAATCCATGGATTAAATCCGCGGATTTTATTATTTTTATTTGTTATTTTTTTCGAAATTATATGAACTTAAGCACATTTCTTCAAGTTCTTTTTGTGTTTTGAAACCAAGTTCGATATATGCCTTTTCTGGATTTGCAAACACACATGCGGCATCACCAGGACGGCGATCAACAATCTTATATTTAACTTTGTTTCCGCAAACTTTGTTAAATGTATTCACAACTTCCAAAACGCTATACCCATGACCAGTTCCAAGGTTATAAATCTTATATCCTTCAAACTTTTCCATGCTATTAAGCGCAGAAACATGACCACGAGCAAGGTCAACCACGTGAATATAATCTCTCACACCTGTTCCATCCGGAGTGTCATAATCATCTCCGAAAATATTTAATTCTTTAAGTTTTCCGAAAGCAACTCGAGTGATAAATGGCATTAAATTGTTTGGTATTCCGTTTGGATTTTCACCAATTAAACCACTCTCATGTGCACCAATTGGATTGAAATATCTTAAAATTACTGCTTTGAAATTTTTGTTTGCCTGACAATAATCTTTTATTATTTCTTCAATAAAATATTTAGTTCTACCATATGGATTGATTGGACTAACTATTGCATCTTCGCTAAATGGAGCGACATTTTTGTCTGAATACACACAAGCTGAAGAACTGAATACCAAATTATTCACATTATGTTTTTCCATGCATTTAATTAAATTAATTGTGCCAGTTATGTTATTTTCATAATACATCAATGGTTTTTGAGTTGATTCTCCAACAGCTTTGAGTCCTGCAAAATGAATTACTGAATCATACCTACCCTCTTTAAACATTTTATCCATTGCTTGAAAATCAAGTAAATCTGTTTGATGAAATTTAATATCTTTTCCAGTTATCTTTTTCAATTTTTCAACAACTTCTATTGTTGAATTATATAGGTTGTCCATAATTTCTACTTCAAAACCTCTATTGATAAGTTCCACTGCTGTGTGACTTCCAATGTATCCTAAACCACCTGTTAACAAAACTTTCATAAAAATCTCCTTTTAAATTATATTAACAAATAACACAAATTAAAACAAGAAAAAAACTTCAATTTCTGAAGTTTTTATAAACTAAATTGATTTTCCAAAGTTTCCATTAAATTTTTTTCTTTTTCTAAAATTTCATTTTCAACTTCTTGGTTTACAATTTGATACAACTTTAATCTATAATTCCGTGCAATATTTTCATCAATTTTCTTTGTTTTTTCCAACATAAAGCATCTTAATTTATAATTTGCAAAACTCTCCATATCTTTATTGAAAATTGATGATACCACATGAAAATTTGAAATTTTTATTGAACATAATTTGTTGTTAACTTTAAAGGTAATATCTACGTAATCATTCCAAATCACAATTGTTTTCTGTTCTATAATACTAGACACCAAACTAGTGTCATGTGATTGCAAAAAAGAATGTAACAACTCTTCAATGTCATCGAATGTTAACATGTTAACAAAATTATCAAACACTTTATTTTTTGCTTTCACATTCATATATTAACACATAAAATAAATTTGTCAATACCTATAAAAAAACAAGAGATTAAATCTCTTGTTTACAACATAGGTGTGAATATCTTAATAAAAGCACAGCATAATCTGGCTAACGCATTTTGTTTAAAATCTTTCATGTTGGTTGAAACTGTGAACATATAATCAAAATCATGTTTTATGTCTTTCAAACAATCAACATTATACATTAAAACCCCACATTCATAGTGATGTAATAAACTGCGATAATCAAAATTAATTGTTCCCACAATTGCTAGTTCATCATCACATATCAATTGTTTTGAATGCACAAAACCTTTGTTATATTCGAAGATTTTAACACCTGCTTCTTGAAGAGCTTTATAACTTGACCTTGTTATCCAAAAAATAATTTTTTTATCTGGAACATGAGGCGTTATAATCCTAACATCCACCCCTCTTTTTGCGGCTGAACATAAAGCATTTGTTAATTTGTTGTCAATAATCAAATATGGTGTGGTTATCCAAATATAATTTTGAGCTTGATTTATCATGTTTAAATAAATGTTTTCAGCAACGTTATCTTCATCAAAATAACGTGGACCATCTCCATACGGACACACAAATCCATTTGCTTTAACCGGTTTAATATCTTTTAAATATGTTTTATAATCTTCAACTTTTTGAGTTTGAGCATTGTATAGTTGCAGAAACATCATCAAAAGTGATTTAACAGCTTCACCTTGAATTTTAATGCCAGTATCTTTCCAATAACCATATATTTGCACAGCATTGATATATTCATCTGCAATGTTTAAACCACTAACAAAACCCACTCTGCCATCAATTACAGTTATTTTTCTGTGGTCGCGATTGTTGTGTAAAGCTGACATGATTGGAACAAATGAGTTAAATTTAACACATTTAATACCTAATTTTTTAAGTTGTTTATTGTAGTTATATGGAAGTTTGTGAATTGTACCCAAATCGTCATACATAACGCGAACATCCACACCTTCTTTAACTTTACGCGATAATATTTCCAAAATTGAATTCCACATTTGACCACGTTCAATTATGAAATACTCCATAAAAATGTATGATTTTGCTTTTTCTAATTCGTTTAATAACTCTTTGTAAAACCCTTCACCTGTGTTTAAAAAATCAACTTTTGAATTTTGATATGTTCGCAAATTAGAATTCCTATAAACATATTCAAATTGACCATAATATTTTCCAAGTTGTTCTTTTAACTCAAAGTTTTCAACAGCATCTTTTTTGTTAATTTCTTTAACCTGAAGTTTAACTTGTTCATAATATTTTCTATGTCTTTTGGGTGCTTTGCTCCAAACGAACATTCTATAAATAACGATTCCAAGAAGCGGAAACATCAAAAACAAAACTGCCCAAGCAAGTTTGCCCTCAACAAGCATTTTTGAATTGATGACAACCAGCAACATAATCAAGCCAAGAGCATTTATAATTAAATCAATTTGAACATAAAGTTTTCCAAATATTTCTGGATGGAAATAGTTTAGAATATAAGGCAAAGCCACAGAAACAAGGATTTGCGCAATAATTGCCAGCGCAACCAAGGTCATCCTACTGAAAAATATCTTTAAATATCTTTTCATTACTAATCCATTTTATATTTTGTGTAATAATCTTTTAAAATACCCTTATAGTTATCTTTCCATGGTTTATTCTTTCCAAGATAGTGCACTATCATGTTGTTATTCTCAACCCAATCTTTATCTATTTTATATTTCTCGCGATAAAATTTATTATGGAACATAATCAATCTATCAGATAAATTATATAACCTTGGATCAATTAATCTAATTTTGTTTCCAAAGAATTTGAAAATAACATCTTGGTCATATAAGCACATTCTCCAACCATTTTTCCTTATAAACTTGAAGATCCCATCCATATTGATGACTTCTCTTAATTCTTTAAGGTTAATCATCATAACACCAGTGTTTACATACTTATGATCCTTTCCTACAGTTAATCGAATTCTATTAAACCATTGCATAAAACCACGGATTTGAGTGCATGCAATGAAATAATTTCCTTGAAAACTCATATTGTAAAGAGGGTCTATGTTTTTATGAACCACTAAATCACAATCAATGTAAAGAACCTTGTCCAAATCTTTTGGAAGCATAATTGGAGCAAATATTCTATAATAAATTTCGTAAGGATATCTCTTAACAGTTGGAGCTCCTTTGAAAAGACTTTCATCCATAAACACATAAATTGGATTTATATTACTTGCAAGTTTTGTTTTTATGTAATCCTTATCTGATTCTTCCAAATTGCTATGCATAACATACACATCAAATTCACTTTTCTGATTATTTTGACTGAGTGAATTCATTGTTGTTAAGAAATGACGGATATACCCTTTGTTGATGTTTACTAATATATTTTTCTTCATACTAGCATTATAATTTCAATGTCGGATTTTGTCAAGCAAAGAAACAATAAGTTATTAATTAAATTTGCAAAAAATATTTTATTGTGTTATAATAAAATTGCAAAGAAGCAAACTGGCAAAATAATATCTAGTGTTCACACAAGGCAAATGTCGCAGTGGGATTATGTGGGCAACTTTAAATAATCTTCCAAAGAAGCAAACGCAGTGCTTCGCATGGAATGAGGAGCAAACGAGGTTAGGCTTACGTTTGCAATATGCAAACTAGCAAAATAATTTCTAGGGTTCCCACAAGACGAATGTTGCAGTGGGATTATGTGGGCAATTGCCCATAAATGAAGTTTTACTTGTAAAACGATTAAAAAGGGCTAATTGCCCACAATGGGGTGTCGCCAAGCGGTAAGGCAACGGTCTCTGAATCCGTCATGCGTTGGTTCGAACCCAACCAC
>CAZTNT010000062.1:0-6395 GCA_964614965.1 uncultured Lachnospiraceae bacterium
TTGCTGTTCACAACGGAAGAAAACACATACCTGTATACTGTACTGTCGATATGGTAGGCCATAAATTAGGAGAATTTGCTCCAACAAGAACATTTAAAGGCCACAAACAAAAAGATGCTAAATAGGAGATAAAATATGGCAAAGAGAATTAGAGAAAAAGCTGAATTATTAAAGCAAAATAAAGACACTCGTCCATACGCTTGCGTTCGTTACGTTCGTCTTGCTCCTACAAAGGCAAAAATTGTTATCGACCAAGTTAGAGGAAAGAGTTATGATGATGCAGTTGCAATCTTGGCAAACATGCCTCATGATGCTGCAAAAATCTTATTAAAAGTAGTTAAATCTGCTGGTGCTAACGCTGAAAACAATAAGGGAATGAATGTTCACGATTTGTTCTTAGCTGAAATTATCCTTGGACAAGGACCAACAAGAGTAAACAAAGTTTACTTTAGAGGTCGTGCACATGGTGCAGATAGAATTGTAACTAGAACTAGCCACATCAAAGTTGTGCTAGACGTAAAGGAGTAGAAATATGGGACAAAAAGTTAATCCAAATGGTATGAGAATCGGTATCAATAAGACATGGAATTCTTTTTGGTACGCAGACAAAAAAGATATTGCTAAAAACATTAAGGAAGACAATGTTATCCGTAACTACATCCTTAAAGATTATAAAGCTTGCGCAATTTCAAATGTTGTAATCGAAAGAACAAATGACAGCATCAATGTGTCAATCTCAACTGGTAAACCAGGTGTTTTGATTGGACAAAAAGGTGCTGGTGTTGAAGCTTTAAAGAAAAACGTTGAAAAATTAACAACTGCAAAGAAAGTTAATGTTAACGTTGTTGAAGTTAAAAACCCTGATTTGGACGCAAAACTTGTGGCTGAATCAATTGCTGCTCAACTCGAAAAACGTGCTCAATTTAGACGCGTTATGAAAGCTGCAATGCAAAGAGTTATGAGAGCTGGTGCTACTGGTGTTAAAACAATGGTTTCAGGTCGTCTTGACGGTGCTGAAATTGCAAGAAGCGAACACTACCACGAAGGTTCACTTCCTCTTCAAACACTTAGAGCAAACATAGATTATGCTTGCGTTGAAGCACACACAACTTTTGGTGTTCTTGGCGTTAAAGTTTGGATCTATAAAGGCGAAATTTTAGGTAAAGTTTCTCAAAGCTCAGTAAATCACAAGAAAGGAGAAAACTAATATGTTAATGCCTAAGAGAGAAAAAAGAAGAAAACAATTCCGTGGTCGTATGACTGGTCGTGCTATTCGTGGTAGCAAAGTTGTTTATGGAGATTATGGTCTTCAAGCAACAGAACCATGCTGGATGACTTCAAACCAACTTGAAGCAGCACGTGTTGCAATCAACAGATATATGAAACGTGGTGGTAAAGTTTGGATTAAAGTTTTCCCAGACAAACCTATAACAAAGAAACCTGCTGACACTCGTATGGGTAGCGGTAAAGGTGCTCAAGTAGGTCACGTTGCTGTCGTAAAACGTGATAGAGTTATTATCGAAGTAAGTGGTCCAAGTGAAGAAATTTGTTTGGAAGCTTTAAGACTTGCTTCTCACAAACTTCCTTGCAAAACTAAAGTAGTTTACAAGGAAAAAGGCGGTGAAAACAATGAAGAATAATTACAATCAATTATCAATCGAAGAATTGGTGGCTGAAGAAAGCAAACTTAGAAGTGAATTGTTCAATTTGACATTCCAAAACAAAGTTGGTCAACTTCAAGATACATCAAGAATCAAAATTGTTAAAAAGAATATCGCTAGGGTTAAAACTGCCCTTAATTTAAAGAAAGCTGGAGCAAAGGAGTAATATATGGAAAATAAAGTAAACCACAAGACAATTCAAGGTGTTGTTGTTTCTGACAAAATGGACAAAACTATTACTGTTTTGGTTACCAGCAAGAAAAAACACCCTATATACAAAAAGTATATGACAAGTACAAAAAAATATAAAGCTCACGATGAAAAGAATGAAGCTCATGTTGGCGACACTGTTGAAATTATGGAAACTCGCCCATTGAGTAAAGATAAATACTTTAGACTTCTTACAATCGTTGAAAGAGCTAAGTAGGAGGCTAATATGGTACAATCATTCACAAGATTGAAAGTCGCTGACAACAGCGGTGCAAAAGAAATTATGTGCATCAAATGTTTAGGCGGTTCAGGAAAAACAGAAGCTACTGTTGGTGAAGTAATCGTAGCCTCTGTTAAAAAAGCAGATCCAGATGGCAAGATCAAAAAAGGTGATGTTGTTTATGCAGTAGTTGTTAGAACTGAATATGCAGTTCAAAGAGAAGATGGTTCTTCAATCAAATTCGATGACAACGCAGCAGTTATCATCAATGGTAAAGACAACTTTGCTCCTAAAGGAACTCGTGTATTTGGACCAATCGCAAGAGAACTTCGTGCTAAGGGATTCACTCAAATCATCTCATTGGCACCGGAAGTGTTGTAGGAGGCTAAATTATGAAATTAAGCGTTAAAAAAGGCGACAATGTTCTTGTTATTGCTGGAAAGGATGCTGGTAAAACTGGTGAAATCCTTGAAGTAAATCGTGAAGCTGGTAGAGTTAAAGTGGCTGGAGTTAACATCCAAGCTCACCACAACAAACCTCGTTCAAAAGATGACAAGGGCGGAATCATTAAAACTGAAGGCGCAATTGACGTAAGTAACGTTCAAGTTGTTTGCCCAGTTTGTAAGAAAGCAATCAGAGTTTCTCACGCTGTTGTAGATGGAAAAAATGTTCGTATCTGCAAAAAGTGCGGAGCAACAATTGATACAAAAAAAGCTGTTAAAAACAGCAAAAAAGCGTAAAGGAGTATGACAAATGAGTAAAGAATTAAATAGACGTCATGCATACTATAACGAAGTTGTTAAAAAGGCTTTGCAAGAAAAATTCGGTTACAAAAATGTAATGGAAATTCCAAAACTTGACAAAATTGTTTTATCACTTCGTCTTGGTAAAGAAAAAGACAATGCGAAAAGTTTTAACACAGCTGTTGATGAACTTAGCTTAATTGCTGGTCAAAAAGCAGTTGTAACTTATGCAAAAAAATCAGTTGCAAACTTCAAACTTCGTCAAGGACAAAAAATTGGCGCAAAAGTTACACTCCGTGGTGAAAAAATGTATGAATTCTTCGATAGATTGATTTCAGTTGCATTGCCACGTGTTCGTGACTTCCAAGGTTTGAGCACAACATCTTTCGATGGTAGAGGAAACTACAGTTTCGGCGTTAAAGAACAAATCATTTTCCCAGAAATTATCTATGATAAAATCGATGCAGTTCGTGGTTTTGACATTATGTTCATCACAACAGCAAAATCAAATGAAGAAGCTCTTGAAATGTTGAAATTGATGGGCGTACCATTTAAGAAGGTTAAATAGGAGAGTGGATTATGGCAAGAAAAGCAATGGTAAATAAACAACAAAAACAACAAAAATTTACAACTCGTGAATACACACGCTGCTCAATTTGCGGTCGTCCACACGCAGTTCTTAAAAAATATGGAATCTGCAGAGTTTGTTTTAGAAATTTAGCGCACAAAGGTGAAATTCCTGGTGTTAAGAAGGCTAGTTGGTAAAAGGAGAAGGATATGTTAGTTTTAGACCCAATCGCAGATATGCTTACACGTATTCGTAATGCGAACACAAATAAGCATGACACAGTGGTTATTCCTCAATCAAAAACCAAACTTGCAATCGCAGAAATCTTAAAAGAAGAAGGATACGTTGTAGACTTTAAAACTGTTGATAGCGAACAAGGAAAAATGATTGAAGTAACACTTAAATATGGACCTAATGGCGAAAAAGTTATTCAAGGTCTTAAAAGAATCAGTAAACCAGGTCTTAGAATCTATTCTAATGCTGAACAATTACCACAAGTTCTTAATGGTTTAGGAATTGCAATAGTTTCTACAAGCAAAGGTATTATCACTGATAAACAAGCAAGAAAATTAAACGTTGGCGGCGAAGTGCTCGCTTACGTGTGGTAGGAGGATAGTTATGTCAAGAATTGGAAAATTACCTATCACTATTCCAGCAGGTGTAACTGTTGAGGTTAACGGACAAGTTGTAACAGTTAAAGGTGCAAAAGAAACTTTAACGCAAGAAGTTTCTAAAAACATCACTATTAAAGTTGAAGATAATCAAGTTTTGGTTATCCGTAATGATGAAACAACAGATAGCAATGCAAAACAAGGTCTTTATAGACAATTAATCAACAATATGGTTGTTGGTGTAAAAGAAGGATTTACAAAATCTTTAACAGTTAAAGGTGTTGGTTACAAACTTTCTAAACAAGGTAACAAACTTGTTATGAACTTAGGTTTAAGCCACCCAGTTGAAATTGCGGAAGCAGATGGCGTTACATTTGAAATTCCAGATAACAACACAATCCTTGTTAAAGGTGCGAATAAGGAAAGAGTTGGTGCTATGGCTGCAAAAGTTAGAGCAACTCGTCCAATGGAACCATATCATGGATATGGAATTCACTACACAAGCGAACCAGTTATCTTAAAAGCTGGTAAGTCTGGTGGTAAGAAAAAGTAGGAGGTTAAGTTATGATTAATAAAGTTAATAAAAACTCTCAACGTGTTAAGCGTCATGTAAGACTTCGTCATGACTTGGCTGGCACTGCACAACGTCCAAGACTCTGTGTTTACAGAAGCTTGAGCAATATTTACGCACAAATCATTGATGACAGTAAGGGTGTAACACTTGTTGCTTGCAACACAACTCAAAAAGACATCAAAGATAAAGTTGCAAAAATGACAAACAAAGAAGCTGCTCGTTTTGTTGGTGAACAAATCGCAAAACTTGCAAAGAAAAAGAAAATTAGTCAAGTCGTATTTGACAGAGGTGGATATCTTTACACTGGAAGAGTAAAAGAACTTGCTGAAGGCGCTAGAGCTGCAGGCTTGGAATTTTAAGGAGAAATTATGGCAGAACAACAAAAACGTGAATTCAAAAGAAAACCAAGAGAAGAAGTTAAAGACGAATTTGAAAGAAAGAATGTATCAATCCGTCGTGTTAACAAAACAACTAAGGGTGGCCGTAACATGAGTTTCTCATCTCTTGTAGTGGCAGGAAACAAAAAAGGTCAAGTAGGTATGGGACTTTCTAAAGCAACAGAAGTTCCAGCTGCTATCGAAAAAGCAGGAAAAGCTGCAAGAAAAGCAGTTATTTCAGTTCCAGTTGTTAATGGAACAATTCCACATGCTGTAACAGGTAAGTTTGCAAAAACAAGCGTTAAAATGTTACCTTCAAAACCAGGTAGCGGTTTGATTGCTGGTGGTGCAGCTCGTATTGTATTAGATTTGGCTGGTTACACAGATATCACAGCAAAAATTTATGGCTCAACAGACAAAATCAACGTTGTTAGAGCAACTATTGAAGGTCTTAAACAATTAAGAACTAAAGAACAAGTTGCAATGCTTCGTGGAAAATCTGTTGAAGAAATTTAGGAGGACTTATGGCTAAGAAACAAGTTAAAACAATCAAAGTTACTTGGGTTAAAAGTGCTATTGGTTTTAACAAAAACCAAGCAAAAATCGTTGAAGCTTTAGGTTTTAAGAAACTTGGTCAAACAAGAGTTCTTCCTGACAACGATTGTATTAGAGGTAGCATCTTCAAAGTAAAACACTTATTGAAAGTGGAAGAAGAAGCGTAGAAGGAGAGGATTATGTATATACACGATTTAAAAAATGCTGACGGTGCTAGAACAAGCAAGAAAAGACTTGGTCGTGGTATCGGTAGTGGTATAGGTAAAACCTCTGGTAAAGGACACAAAGGTCAAAACGCTCGTTCAGGTGGTGGCGTTCGTCCAGGATTTGAAGGCGGACAAATGCCTTTATACAGAAGACTACCTATTAAGGGTTTCACAAATGCGAAATTCAAAAAGGTTTATTCAACTGTTAATGTTAGTTCTTTGAACGTGTTCGAAGCTAACACAGAAGTTGACGCAGTTAAATTGTTAGAAGCTGGTATCCTTTCAAAAATTGAAAAGGACGGCGTTAAAATTCTTGGCAACGGTGAACTTACAGTTGCTTTGAAAGTTAAAGCTAACAAATTTACAGCACAAGCTAAAGAAAAAATTACAGCACAAGGTGGCAGTGTAGAGGAGGTATAATGTTTAAGACATTAGCTGACGCATTCAAAATTAAGGAAGTAAGAAACAAACTTATTCTCACTTTAGTATTACTTTTTGTCTACCGTCTTGGCTGTTGGTTGCCAATCCCTGGCATCGATGTTGACGCATTGGGTGTTAAAGTGGAAGGTAACACATTTTTAAGTTTGCTTAGTGCGGTAAGCGGTGGAGCTTTGAGTCAAGGTTCATTCTTGGCACTTGGTGTTTCACCTTATATTACTTCATCAATTAT
>CAZTNT010000063.1:0-6310 GCA_964614965.1 uncultured Lachnospiraceae bacterium
TTTTAATATTTTTTGAATTTTTATTTAATTATAATTACATAAAATTAAAATTATTGCAAAAAATGTTTTTAACAACTTTTTTAAAAGGAGAAAATTATGACAAAAGTAAAAAAATTTTCAATTGCAATAATAACTCTTTTGCTCGCGACAATATTGTTGATTCCAAAAAATCAAACAATTGTAAGTGCAAATTTTGAAACTGATGTAAACCACAAATAAAGTGTACTGATTGAATATAACACTGGCAAGGTTTTGGTCGACAACAATGCTAACGAAAAACATCCAATCGCAAGTGTTACAAAACTCATGACAATCTTACTTACGTTAGAACAAATTGAATCTGGCAACATCAAACTTAATGACAAAATCGTCGTGAGCGATAACGCAAGTGGCATGGGCGGAAGCCAAATCTTTTTAGATGCAAACAGCGAATATGAAATTAGTCAACTTTTAAAATCTGTGATTGTAAGTAGCGCGAATGACAGTTCGGTTGCTCTTGCTGAACACATTGCAGGAAGCGAACAAAACTTCGTTAAAATGATGAATGAAAAAGCAAGTTGTTTAGGTCTTAACAACACAAATTATTCTAACTGTACAGGACTCCCAACAAACGATGGATATTCTTCTGCCTATGATCAAGCAATCGTCTTAAAACAAGTGCTTTCTTATGATCTCTATCATGACTACTCTTCAATTTGGATGGAAGATTTCACTCATCCAAGCGGACGAATAACTCAAATGACAAACACAAATAAATTAAGTCGCTTTTATGATGGTTGTATCGGTGGAAAAACAGGCTCAACAAATCAAGCAAAATATTGTTTGGCAGTTGGCGCAGAAAGAAATAACACAAAATATATTGCGGTTGTGTTAGGTGCGGAAAACAGCAAAGAAAGATTTGCTCTTGCAAGTGAATTGTTAAATTATGGTTTTGCAAATTTTGAAAGCAAAACAATTTTCAGCAACAAGGATTTGACAGATAAAACAATCAAAATTAAAGGCAACAAAAACATTATTAACTTGAAAGCAGAAAGAGAATATTCTGTTATCACAAACAAAAATGAAGAAGTAAACTTTTCTCTCAATTTTCACCTTCCAAACCAGTTGAAAAAAGTAATTGAAAATGAAATAGTTGGAACTGTTGAAATCATTGTAGATGGAATTGTTGTTGACACAATCAACATCCTTTCTTGCAACACATATCAAGAGCCAACAATTTGGGACAACTTTAAAGAAATTATCAACATATAAAATTAAAAAATAATTTATATTAATAAAAATATATTTAAAATTTAATTAAAATATTAATTATTTTATCAAAATTAAAAAAAATTTTATATTATCTTTTAAAATTTTATATACAAAATTAATTGGGAATATTTACTTCGTTTCACAAAAAAATATTGTAAAAAAACACAGGATTTTCTTGTGTTTTTTGCTGTTTTTCTATTGACAAGTTTTCAATTTCATGATATAAATAAGTCACTATATTTTTAAGGAGACATTATGACATTTAAAGAATTAGAAAAAGCCATTTCAGAGGGCAAAATTATAACTGTTAAGGAATTAAAAACATCAATTTCAAATGGAGAAATAGATCAATCGCACGCAGAGAAGCTTCAAATAGTTTTAGATGCTACATATGTTTTGACCAGCGACATTAGAAAAGTGTTTATGGGCAAACCTGATGAAACACATAAAAATACATATGCTTTTTTAAATCATAAAAACTTTAGAAACACTATTCTCAATGTAATGCTACAAACTCTTGAAGACAAAAACAATTTGAACTGTTTGAAAAGAACTGAGTTGTCGCTTATTTCGACAGAAGCGTTGGGCTCAAACAAATACATGATGATTTTAGATAAAATCCACACTGGAATCATTCATCACTTAGAAATTGAACAAAACAAAAAAGAGTGCAATGAAGAAACATGCTCAAATCTAGTTTACTTACAAGGTATTTTAATAAATTATTGTGACAGCATTAAGTCGGGTATTCAACTTTAACAAAAAAACACAGGATTCATTCCTGTGTTTTTTCTTTATTTAACATTAATAACCGCTTTAATTCTTCTCACTCCAGCAGACACCGCTTCTTGTTTTAAAATTTTAAAGTTTACAAGCTCGCTTGTATTGTTTGCATGAGGTCCACCACAAATTTGAAAATCAACATCTCCGATTTTATATACTGAAACTGTTTCATTTTCTTCTGCTTTGTGAATTCCATAACCACCTTGATTTTTTGCTTCAGCAAATGTCATTTCCAATCTCTCAACCGGAATTGCATGGTTGATTGCATCATTTACAAAGTCTTCAAGTTGTTTAACCTCTTCTTCAGTTAACTTTCTTTCAAAGTTGAAGTCAAAACGAAGTCTTTCACTTGTAATGTTGCTACCCTTTTGTTCAACTTGAGTTCCGAAAATTTTTCTAAGTCCTGCCAACAATAAGTGGTTTGCAGTGTGCAATCTTGTTGTCCAAACGCTATCATCAGCAAGTCCACCCTTAAAAGCTCCCGCACTTGCAGTTCTTGCTAATTCTTGATGCTCTTTAAATGCGGCATTAAACCCTTCAACGTCAACTTCAAAGCCACGTTCATTTGCCATTTCACATGTTAATTCAATTGGGAAACCGAATGTGTCATACAATCTGAATGCAGATTTGCCGTTGATTGTTTTTTCTTCAAGATAGTCAGGATTTGATTGTTTCATGAATTGATTTTTTCTCTCAATTCCTAAAACAACTTTTTCAAATTCCTTGTTACCGAGAGCAAGCGCTTTATTGAATTTTTCTATTTCTCTATTGAGTTCTGTGATGATAAATTCCTCTTTTTCCGACAATCTTGGATATGTTTCGTTATAAATTTTTTCGATATAAACCTTGGCAATGTTACCAAGTTCGTTTAAATCTAAATTAATTTCATTTGCATACCTAACAGCGCGACGGATTAATCTTCTCAAAATATAACCAGCACCAATATTGCTTGGAAGAATTCCATTTTCATCACCAATAAGCATAACACTTGTTCTTATGTGGTCAGCAATAATACGCATTACGCGAGTTGATTTTTCATCTTTACCATATTGAATATTCAACACTTTTTCCATATGGTTGATAACATCAATAAACAAGTCAGTTTTATAAACATCACCGGTTTGATTTAAGAAAACCAAAAGTCGTTCTAATCCCCAACCAGTGTCAACATTTTTTTGTTTAAGCGGAATATATTCGTTGTCTGCAATTCGTTCATATTGCATGAAAACATCGTTTCCAACTTCAACAAATCTTCCACAATCACAACTTGGGTCACAATTTGGACCACATGCTGGTTTGTCTGTGATATAAAACATTTCACTGTCTGGCCCACAAGGTCCACGTTCCAATTCCCACCAGTTTTCCTTTTTGGGCAAGAAATAAATGTTTTCTTTTTTGATTCCGCTTTCTTCTCTAAATTTTGCAGTTTCTTCATCTTTTGGAACATCTTCATTTCCAGCAAAACAAGTCACAGCAATGCGATTTGGGTCAAACTTTAAAACTTGAGTTAATAATTCATAACTCCATTTTGTTCTTTCCTGTTTAAAATAGTCACCCAAACTCCAACTACCTAACATTTCAAAGAATGTACAGTGACTGGGGTCACCAACTTCTTCAATGTCGACAGTTCTCACGCATCCTTGAACATTGCAAAGCCTTGTTCCCATTGGGTGCTTTTTACCCAATAAATATGGCATAAGCGGTTGCATTCCAGCAACATTGAACATAACTCCAGTTGTTCCATCACCAATGAGCGACACAGCACCACAATCGACATGACCGCGTTCTTTATAAAAATTTAACCATGCTTTTCTTAATTCTTTACTTGTAAATTTAAATTTCATAAATAATCCTTAATTTCCTTTTATGTCATAAGACATCCATTTTCACGTGGAATATTATAGCATTTCAACTCTAATTTAGTCAAGATATCTTGGTGAATTTCATTTATAGATTTTATTGTTTCATCCTTTGAGCAATCAATAACCAGCCAATTATATTTTTTTGCAACATACTTTGCTTTTTCATACGCATTAATCAAATGATTGTCATCTCGCTCTAAAATATCTTTTTCTTGTCCATTTTTTAAAGATTCTCTTTCTCTTGCTAAGCGCATACTAATTTCAATTGGCACATCTAAAAATATTGTTTTATCTGGCTTAGGAAGATTGAGTTTTTCAAACTCTAAATCAACAACCCAATCTAAAAATTTATCAACTTCATTAATATCTTTTATTCTAGTTGATTGATGAATCATATTGCTTGGAACATACCTATCAAACAAAACAAAATCATATTCTTCAACATTTATATTTTTCATTGTTGCAAATCTATCAACCGCATAAAGCGCACTTGCTTGATAACCATTCACAGCATCAGCAGTTTCACCAAACTCTCCGCGTAAATACATTTTAACCAACGCGCTAGATTCACTATCATAGTTTGGAAAACTAATTTTTATAACCTTAAATCCCTTTTCTTCCAAAAACTTAAAAAGTAAATCTGTTTGTGTTTTCTTACCACAACCATCTGTTCCTTCAATGTCTATAATCATAATCACCCTCCATATTGTTATTTTAACACACCATTAACTATTATCAAAACATTTAATACGACTTAACTAATTTATTTTATTTCTTAATACTATTGACAAATAAGTTTTTAAATATTAAAATAATAGTATGAAAAAAGTTGGAAAGTATTTAGTTATAACACTTTTATTATTGTTGGGGTTATGTTGTGTTGGAGTCCTTTACTTGTTTTTCATTCCAAATTCTAATTTATTTAACATAACTTACATAAATCATAACAAATTGATAAAATCGGATATTTATTCAACTGAAGATGTTGAACATATTGTTATCAATTCACGAGCTTATGATATTGAAATTGTCACCGCAAAAGAAGATGAAATTAGATTAGAAGTATTTTCAAATTCATTTGGTTTTGTGCTAACAAAAAATGAAAATCCAAACCTAACAACATCAATTAAAAATAAAATTTTAACTTTTGATGTTAAAGAACCTTATGGCGCAGCAATTAATAACAACTCATATGTTAAACTATTCTTATCTCCAGAAGATGCTGTTGACTTAACAATTAACAATAAATCAGCTTCAACAAAAATCAATTCTGAAAATCTTATCATAAACAATTTGACTTATTCAACAATCAGTGGTAATTTTGACTTTAAAAGTGGTAGCATAACTGGAGATATGAATCTTGATATAAACAGAAGCACTTTTAAAATTTATGAAAATGTCACAACCAACAAAAACAACCTTAAACTAAAAGTATCATCAGGTAAATTGTATGCGGAAAAAGAAGAGTTAGGAAATGTGGAAGTTCTTGAAAACAATCGCGGTGTGATTTCATTAATGAATTGCTCTCGTTTTACAGAAAAAGTAAAATCGGCTGGTGATCAAATTTATTTAAACAAAGCATCATATGTCAATATTTTGACAAGCGACACTAATGTTACAGTTAACGAAGTGACCGATGGTGCCGACATTGAGTTAACCGGATCAGGCAAAGTAAATGTAACAACTTTAAAAGCCATTTCGATAATTAAAACCAATTCAGGAAACATTTCAGTCACAAATGCAGAATCCAATCTGACAGTTCACTCAAATTCTGGCAATATCAAAGTTGATTCAGCCAATACATTAGTTTCAACAAAAACAAAATCAGGAAATATTAACATAACATTTAATGAAAATGCAAAAAGTTACAAAGACAGCACAGCTTCTACAATCTATAGAATGCTCATTGCCAAAATAGAAGATGGTCAATTGACCGCAACTGGTGTTGAACACATTGGTGTTACAAGTGATTCTGAAGGTATTGAAATAACAGGAAAAGGCAAAGTAAAACTTGCAATGCATAACGTCTATGGCTCAAATGAAATCGTTGGAAACAATGGAAACATTAATGCTATTATAAATAAAGATAGTGTATATACTTTAACAACAATATCTGAAACGGGAAGTGTTCGAGTTAATTTAACCCAAATTATTCAATATGGTGGTTACACCTTGAAAGAAAGCACTCAAACAAACGTTAATTGTAAGGAAGTTGCGAACGATACATTAGTAATCTCAACAACAAAAGGTAATTTATCCGTTCTAGACACAAACTTTGCTTAAAAAAACAAGATTAACTTCTTGTTTTTTTTATTAAATCAATAATAAATTATATTTATTGAATTAAATTAAAAAAATAAATTAATTTTAAAATAATTTTAAATTTTCACTATAAAATAGATTTTTACATGAAT
>CAZTNT010000064.1:0-5985 GCA_964614965.1 uncultured Lachnospiraceae bacterium
TAGACTCAACAAAAAACCAAGAAACAATTTTATCGTTCCTTGGGTTTTAAGAAGCATTTTTATTTTCTAAATGTGGTTATCTTTAATAAAATTCAATTTTCATTGTTCAACATCATTTGTAGTTTCATATTTCTCAATAATTTCTTTTTGTTTTTCCTTACCTCTTTCAATTATTTGAGCTCTTAATTCGTTGTTTTTAAAGTAGAGTTCTATCATTTCCTTGGAACTCATTCCTTTTTTGACAACAACTGGGACACCATTGAAAATAAACGAAGCGCTTACAAATCCACTTGTGTTAAATAATTTCTCTAAATCAGTAGCTAAATCATTCATAGATATTCCAATAAAAACTTCTAATTCTAATTGGCCACCTTGTTTATTTAATATCTTTGCAGTGGGTCCTAATTGTTTTTTAGCAATCTTAGTTCTTGTAGATCTTGGTTTAACAGATGAAGTTTCTACTTCAGTCAACTCTTCTTCAGCTTGATTGTTCTGCTTCTCTTTTAAAACTTTATCCGCTTCAACTTGAGCCATGTTTGAAATTTCGTCCTCAACCTCATGATTAACCAGCCAACTACGCCCAATTTGATCAGAATTCCAATTGGAATTTATTAAAATATCTTCTTTATTATATTCGAAAACAATATATTCAAAATGATGAACCTGTTGTATAGCATACAAATGTTCTTTAAGATATTTTTCAACCTCCTCTGACGCTTTTCTTAAACTACAACCAATGTTTGCAGTAAAAATTAAACGATCTGATTCACATGTTACTGTTACATATTTTAAATTTTCTTTTTTCAAAATTGATTTTCCGTACATAAATCACTCCTTTTTTTATTTTTTATAAGTATATCACCCCCCCCCCCTAATGTCAAGCATTTCAAAAAATTTTCTTTACTTTTTCATAATTTTAATTTATAATAATTTAAAGGTGAATTAAATGTTATATTTTGTTTCAACACCAATTGGCAATCTTGAAGACATCTCGTATAGAGCTGTGAATGTTTTGCGTTCTTGTGATGTTATTGCTTGTGAAGACACTCGTCACAGCAAAATTCTGCTTGACCATTATGAGATTAAAGCAAAAACAATTGCATATCATAAATTCAATGAGCAAAATTCGGCTGACGGCATTATAGCATTACTAAACGAAGGAAAAAATATTGCTGTAATAAGTGACGCAGGCATGCCAGTTATTTCAGATCCTGGTAACATACTTGCAAAAAAACTTATTGAGAATGATATTAAATTCACTATTATTCCTGGCGCAAACGCAGGGCTTTCTGCTCTTGTATTAAGCGGATTTGACGCAACAAAATTTGCTTTCTTCGGTTTTTTAAGTGAAAAAAATAAGGAACTTAAATCTCAACTTAACGACATAAAAAACTTCAACGGAACTAAAATTATATATTCATCAAAATATAACTTAAATAAGGATTTGTCTGCTCTACACTCTGCTCTTGGCGAAGTAAAAGTTGCAATTGTGAGCGAAATAACTAAAATAAATGAAAAAGTTGAGTTTGTAACCCTTCCATTTACTTACGAAAACCCAAAAGGAGAATTTGTTGTTGTTATTGAAAATAAAGAAGCTCAATATGAGCAAATTTCAGACAATGAATTGTTAGTTGAAATGAAAGAAATGTTAAAAGAAAACGACAAACAAATAGTATTCAAAATCTTAAAAGATAAATACAACTTAACAAAATCTTATATTTATAATCTGTATGAAAAAAATAAATAATTTTTTAATTTGTAAAAAAAGAGTTATTTTTTAACTCTTTTTTTCTTTTTAACTTCGAAAGCAATAAATGGGTTTTCCAATCCCTGAATCATAACAAGTTTTGATGGCAGAGAAACAACAACCTTCTTTCGATCGGTCAATTCTTTCATATCATAATGAACTCTAAGATCATCGGTAAAACTTTTTGGAACATCTTTCAAAACTATTCCATCTTCCCCATTAGCAAAATCAGGTAAATATTCATCTTTAAAATAAATATTATATGTCCTTTCATTTGTAAAAGCATCTTTTCTTAGTTTTATGTATTTAAACATTTCAGCAGGATAAAAGAATCCATTTACATTGATAACATTAACGTACATCGTATAGAAATATTCAATATGTCCTTGTTTTTCAGCTGAATCAAATTCTGGTTTTGTGTAGATGTATGGCAATTTATGCACATTTCTAAAAGTGTGGGGTATACCACCACCCATTTCTTTAATCACATCTGAGATTGTTCCTTTAAGTTTGTTTATTTTTCTTAAGTGTTTCATTTTATTCTCCTCTTTGGTAAATGCTTTACCTACTAATTAGTATATGGAACATTTTGTTCTAAGTCAAGTATTTTTGAACATTTTGTTCTAAAATAATAGTAATGGTAAAATTTCCTGAGAGACTTAAAGACTTAAGATTTGAAAGAAACATGTCAAGAAATGACTTGGCTATTCTTTTAAAAGTTAACCCACGAACAATAAGCTATTGGGAATTAGGTCAAAGAGAATGCAATTTAGAACAACTTTACAATTTGGCTTTAATATTTGAAGTTTCAACTGATTATATATTAGGATTAGAAAATTAAAAAACAAGGATTAAACCTTGTTTTTTCTTAGCATGGATTAACAATCAAATCCTTTCTTATGTATTTTCCACCAACTTTTTTAAAGTTTTTTTCAATTAATTTTCTGATTCCATCATTGCATCTTAATCCGAATCGAATTTCTTTAATTTCTTCAACATCGCCTACATCTCTTAAACAATTTGTGTCTAAGAAAAGGTAACGAATTTTCGTTATTTTTTCTAAACTTACCATTTTACATTTTTGATCGTCATCTTCAAGATTTAAAATTCCATCAATAACTGTGACATTTCCAAAACTTTTTAAATTTGAATTTACAACATATAAATTTGAACCTAAAAATTCCACATTTTCCATTGTTGTGATATTTTCATTTAATGTTATAGATCCATATATTTTTCTTAAATTACGTAAACTCTTAATTTTTGAATTCTTTAAATTTATGCCATGATATATCGGTTGATGATTCTTACTATAAATCACACCCAAAGAATCAACAAGTTTTTTCCCATAAACAATTTCTAAATCACCTAAACTGGTTACGTTTGAACCTTCAAAGTTTGCAAAACCTAAAATAACTTTGTAAGGACAAACAGTATCATTTGTTTGATTTGCAATGTAATCTCCCATACAAATTTTTTCTGGTTCACAATTAAATTTTTTACACAATTCTTCAATTGACATTTTCTTAACTTCATCAATTTTACTAGCTAACTTTGAATTCATAATCTTACCTCTTTTTTATCATTAATCGCATAATACCACACAATATAAACCTTGTCAATATCAAAATAAAAAAAGAACTCGCTTTACGAGTTTAAGTTTGTTTTTAATTATCAGTAATTCCCAAAATGTAATTTGCATCTGCACCAATAATTTTGCAAAGTTTCGCAAAATTTTCTAATGTAGGTAACTTGTCTTTAGTTTTATATTGTGAAATATTGGTATGACTAATTCCTAAAGCTTCTGCCATTTCTTTAACAGATTTTCCACTTGCCTTCATTTCTTCAATTAATCTTTGCCTTATTAAATCTCTCATATCCACCACCTTTTTAGATAGTGTAGCCAAAAGTCACATAAAATACTTGACAAGTAGTTCATAACTACTTACAATAATAATATGAGTAGAAAAAATATTATTTTAAAATGCTATAATCAATATTGTGCATTTAATAAAAATGGTAAATGCATACGTGAAACGGTATCGTTAAATAGAATTGGTGTTTGCGAAAATATATTTTTAGTCGGTTCTGATAATTTTAAAAACATTCAAGAAATTAAAGATGATTATCTTAAAAACATATTAAAACCAACAAATGATACAATGAAAGATGATCTTGATTGGTTTCATAAACGCCAAAAAATGAATGAAATTCATCCATTGGAAGAATTTCTTACTGAACTTTTAGACCAAATTGAAAAACAAGAGAACGAAGAAAAAAAGAACTAGTTTTAAGTTCTTTTTTCTATGGGTTTACATTATTTTCCTTTTCTTCAATTTTGCTGACAATTAAACGAAGAAAAGTTCTATCTTTAGAAGTAATAATTTTATTTTTAATCAAAACAATGCTTATTTCACTATTATTGTATCCACCTACAACCTGTTCTCTATCAATACTGATAACTAAATCATTTTCTCTATTGATTCTATAGTATGAACCAGCATATTCCCAAATTTTATTCTTTCCAGGATTCATTTCTTGACTGTTTAATGCAATGTCAACAAGTTCTTCTAAACTTAAAACTTCTAAACAAGTTCCAGCGACCAATTCCTCAAATTTTTCTTGATTTAATTCTTTTCCTATACTAAGTTCCATTATAAATTATCTCCTAAATATTGTGTATTTTTCTCAATTTCGTTAAGTCTATCTATCATTTCTTTTGAGAGTTTTCCCATTGGTTTAGGATTTTCCATAACGTATATATCTGCCTTTAAAACATCTTTGATTGCGACATAAAGACCTGCGCTTTTGGTTAAATAACCAGTATCTCGTAAAGTTTCTAACGTTTCACGTACAATATGTTCAATTTGTTCTTCGTCACCTTCATCTAAAACCTTAGTTTTCTTAATACAATATTTTGTGATTGCATGAACTGTAAAAGGCATTAAACCTCTAAACCCACTGATATAATCAACAACCATATTGCAATAATCTTGCGGAACTAATTCATTACGTGCCATAATTTTTCTCCTTATATTTGAATTGCTTTGCAATCAAGTTTTGAATTTGTGCAAAACTTATTACTTGTGCTTGCATATTGGAAAGCGAATTTAGGAACATATTACATCTATTATAATTTCTAGCAAATTGTAATTTATCTTTTTTCATAATTCTCTCCTACATATGTCTGCATTATAGCATACAATCACTATTTTGTAAATACTAAACTTAAACAATTTTAATCTTTCATCAAAATCCTTCTAAAATAAGGAAAGGAAGCCATGAAGGGAAAACATTGGGTTTCCCTTCATAAAGCATCGCAATAGTCTAAAAGTGCTTACGTTGCGATTTCAAATAAAAAAATTGCAACTAGCCATAAGACTAATTGCGATGCGGGTTGATGGCAACGATCTATTTTATCGGTCCGTCTCCTCGTCACAACTCTCACTTTTAATCATTTGCTCACATATTCGCAAATTTCATTTTTGCTCGGTTGCTCCTCTTCCCTTCAAAACTTTCGTTTTTGTGGGAACCCTGATTGATTTGGCTGGAAACTATAAGTAAAAAAAAGAACCCGTATCAAACGAGTTCTTATTAGGTTGATGGCAACGATCTATTTTCTCGGGCCGTCTCCAGCCAAATATCGTCGACGTGTGAGAGCTTAACTGTTGTGTTCGGAATGGGAACAAGTGGATCCTCTCAGCTATAATCACCATCATGGTTCATTGAACATCAGCTTATGCTGATTTAGAACAATGACAACTGCATATTCTCGTCACAACCTGCACTTTTTAATCATTTGCTTACGCAAATTTCATTTTTGTTTGGTTGTTCCTCTTCCATTCAAAACTTACGTTTTGTGGGAACCCTAAAAATAAAATACTGTTTGTAATTCTACAAAAGAATCATTTCTCAAAAGGAAGGTGATCAAGCCCTCGACCTATTAGTATCAGTCCGCTGAATGAATTACTTCACTTACACTCCTGACCTATCTACCTCTTAGTCTTAAAGGGGTCTTACTAGCTTATGCTATGGGATATCTTATCTTATGGCATGTTTCACGCTTAGATGCTTTCAGCGTTTATCACTTCCGTACTTCGCTACCCAGCCGTGCCGCTGGCGCGACAACTGGTGCACAATAGGTACGTCCACTCCGGTCCTCTCGTACTAGGAGCAGCCCCATTCAAATATCCTACGCCTGCGATGGATAGGGACCGAACTGTCTCACGACGTTCTGA
>CAZTNT010000065.1:0-5871 GCA_964614965.1 uncultured Lachnospiraceae bacterium
GGATATAATAACACAGTGCAATTTTTATGTCAACACTTTTTTCAAACTTTTTTTAAAAATTTTTAATTTTTTTTAAATTTTGTTTTTTGAGGTGTTAACACCGCAAGTGATTGTATATTAACATAAAGAAAATTTTGTGTCAACACTTTTTTCAAACTTTTTTTAATTTTTTTGAAATTTTTTTAAAGATTCATTAAAATTTGCTATCAATATGTCGAAATCGTGTCTTTTAAAGCTTATTCTATACAAAAAAACACCATTTTAAGGTGTTTTTTGTTTATAAACTTGGAACTAAATCCAAACAATAATCAATAAATTCATCGATTGTTAAAGATTTTAAGGTAACTTTTTCAGTTGTTGAATCTTTATCATGGTCAACTGGTACAGACAATTTAGTCATGTCTTCTGAATCTACAGTTATTATTCCTTTCTCAATTAATTTTTCAATACTTGTTTGTGAAACAGCACTTTCAATAGCTGTTGGCAATTCTGCAATTGTTGGGTCTGTTGTTATTAATGAAAGCACCCCTTCTGCTCTTTCTTGCGCATTGAAGATTTGTGAAAATGTGAAATTATTAATTAAAGAGTCTAAATCCTCAACTGATGTCTCCGAAATTGCTTTTAAAACATATGCTATTTCTTCTCCAGCGTCAAATACGTCATCATTATCTTTATCATCATAATATTGTTGTGATTGTGAATCAAGTTTTATGTTAGCATCAAGAATTTCACCGACTTTAACTGTTTTGATAACACTCTCTAATTCATTTACTGTTGTGTTTTGCTTATCTACATTTTTTAAAAAGCTTGGCAATTTAACACCATAAGAATCTTCCAAATCAAATAAGGTTGTTTGATTTCCAAGATTGCTTGTGAAGTCAGTTAAAGCATGAGTTAATGGCAAATACCAAAGCGGAATTTTAACTTTTCCATCTTCTATTAATTCAGTGTTGCCTTTTGTTGTGACTGTTGTTTGACTTGCATTAATTTCATAGGCAAATTTTACAGCGCCTGAATAAGTTGTTCCGTCGTATTTCTTATATAATTTTCCATCAGCAGAATTAAAATAATAAATATTTTCTTTGTTAAGAATTTTACCCATATTGGTTTCTAAATTCATACCTTGCACATTTCTTAATTCGTCTGCTGAAATATTGGCAAATGTGCTTTCAATTTCTTTTGATAGATTTTTCAACGGAACATCTTTTAAACCTGAAATGTCAAGACCAAACAATTCATCCTTTATTGCCACACCAAAATCATCATTCAAATTATTAATTGTGTAAGTATCTAAATTTTTTGTTAAATTTACTGTTGATTTGACAAAATCTTTGACTGTTTTGTTGTTTGTTTCGTCACTTCCAAAATCAATGTTTGTTTTGAAAGTTTTGTTTATCCAGTTTGGTGAAACTTTGAAATACACAAAACAACCAAGTCCAGCAATTAATGCTAAACATAATATAAATCCAAAGAAACTACCACCAAAGAAAGCCCCAACTCTACTTTTTCTTTTAGACATACTACCTCCATTGTTTTTATTATTGCACAAATTTAATTAAAAGAAAACTAAAAAGTGCCATAAAACCTAAAATGTTTGTTGTTATATTTATTATTTTGTCATTCTGAAGAACGAATAATTACAATTAATCATAATTAATACATTATAAGCACTGCATATTGTCCGCTTTCTATTATATTGCCCAAGTCCCAACTAAAAGTGGTCCCATCACTAGATATCACCCTGTTAAGATAAAATTCACAAGTATATCTGTAAACATCACCTCCACTACTAATTTCAATAGTAATTGTTCCAGTTCTTTTGTTAGTCATTTCCACAACATAGGAAATTACAGTGCCGTAAGCATCGCCGTCCCACGATATATTAGGCACATCATAGTTTTCATCATCAACAAACGTACCTTCGGTATATTCAAGGTACATTGATGCAGTGCCATCAGAATTTATTACTAAAATAAGTTTAATTTTATCTTCAATATTGAGTATCGTATATGTACCTTCACTTCCTTCAGGTATTGTAATCCCTTCAGGAGTACTTACACTAAAAGCCGTAACACTACGGCCAAGGCTATATTCATAAGACGAGCCAGTTAGTGTCTCCCCATTGGAGAATGCAGTGTCCCCAGTTTCATCATCCCCTGTTGTGGGCGGAGTGTAGTTAATTTTAATAGGAACAGAAATATTAGCTGATTGAGCTGCAAACGCAACCGAAACAACACAAAAAATTGCTAATATTAAAAAGAATATTAACAACAAAATTTGTAATTTTATCTTTGCTAATCTTTCCAACATCCCGTCTCTTATATTTTTTAAATCTACCTTTTAATTATAATATTACAATTGAACAGCCAGAGTTTATGTGATAAAGTTCACTATCAGCCATTAAGTCCGGGCAATAATTAAGAGCAATTTTTTTAACAGGGTTTTTATCAATCCATTTATCACAACAAGTGAAATCTTCAATAATCTTTCGATTCTTTAATTCTTGGCACTTTTTTAAAAATTCCTGCCTTATTGCGCCACCCACACCATGACTCCCATAGCCATGAATCACTTTTAAAACTTTGTAACCACCAATTTTTAGTGCTTCAACCTCAACTAAAAATTGAGCGATTGCTTCCGCCACCGTTTGCTTTTCACTTTTTATGTCTATTGTGATTAACTTCATGAGATTTTTCCCTTTATATTTTCAATTGTAGTTTAACCAACATACCATACAAACCTTTTTATATTATTTGGAATAAATTGATATTTATTGATTAATTTTTAATTCTATGAAATCAGCAGTTTTTGATCCAAATCTTTTTCCTGCATTTCCATGATTTGCTTTAAAACATCAACAGTAACTTTCTTTCTTCCTTTCAAACTTACATATGTGTTAACGTAATCCATTGCATTATAAACCTTTTTGTATGTTTGCCATTTTGTTGAAATTCCATTAAATAAATCATCAACACGATTGTGATTTTCCATTGCCATTTTAGTGATTTCATGTTTTTCTTTTTTTGTTAATTCACCCAAGCACTCATTCCAAATTTGTTCACTGGCATAAATATCTTGAACTAATCTTTCAACTTCATAGGCAAGTTTTTCCATTGTGTGCATTTTTTTGTTAACATCCCTAAAAATGCTTTTTGATTTCAACTTTTCATAGCACCTACGTCTTTGAATTGAAATTAGCTTTTGTTCGATAATTAAAATGTTATAAATCAATGTGTTATATGATGCTTTTGCATCTTCTTCAAGAGTTTCATCTGACAAAATTGACAAATAGTGTTGTTTAATTTCACTAAGTTCATGATATAACGCTTTACTGTCGGTCACTTCATCAACACGGGAAACCCTTGAAATATCATCCTTCACAAGTTTTGGAACAATTGAAGGATATATTTTCATTGAAAAATTGTTTAAATTAGGTTTATTATTTATACTTAGAGATTTTACAATTTTCATAAGCTTTCCCTTTATTTCTACAATAATTTTATCATAGATAAAATTTGATGTCAACAAACTGTGATATTAACAAAGAAAAAACAGCACTTGTTTTATGCTGTTTTAATATTTTGAATTTAATATCTTATTATCTCAACAACTTCTGCTGTTCCCTCAAAAAGAAATTCTATGCTTTTCTTATCTTCAAAATCTTCTCCAACACCTTTCCAATATCTGTGAGCTTGTTCAATAAATTCATCAATGCTTTTTCCACCTCTTATATTAAAAGAATTGCTAGTTCTTAATAATTTACCATTCAATTTAACTCCAACGACTTTTGGGTCAGTTTCTTTTCCTTTTGTTTGAGCAGTTGACAAGTATCCTTTAGCCTCTTCCTCTTTTTCACATAAAAACATACAGGTTAATCTTGATGGCTCATCTTTGTGATAAAGTTGACGGCAAATTTCATATCCAAGTTCACGCATTGAAAATCCATAGTTCCAAAGAATATCACAAACCTTTCTCATTTCTTCGCTGTTTAATTTCTTTTTTTTCTTCAACTTTTCTTCCAAGAACATTTCAGTCATATCATTTTCAGCACCATCAAAACGATAGTTTGTTTCCAAAGTTCTTTTTGCTTGATAGTTTCTGTCTTTACCAAATTCTAGTTTGTCTCCAAGCTTATAATCTCTAGTTGTTGCTTGATACATGATTAAATCTTTAACAATTTTCATAATAACCTCTTTGAAAATTTATCTTTAACTTAATATTATCACTTTTAATTAATTTTTACTAATAAAATGTGTATTGTTAGTTATAATAAAACAGCATACACTACGTTGTTTTATTATTTTGCAAAACTCTCTCTAGTTCTTGTCTATCAGTCTCTTCTAACTCTGCCAATATTTCATCTCTTGTTACTGGAGAGAAATCATTTTGTTTCCCTTTTTCACGCTCTGCCTGTTTTCTGGCCTCTGCAATTTGATCTTTTCCAAGAGAACCTAATAATGAGAATACACTTTTATTAGCATTATCTTTTTCAAGCAATGTAAATGATTGTTTTAAAAAATTAGCACTTACTTTTGGATGCTTTTCACTCCAACTTTTGATTATTTGTTCAGACCACGCATATCTTTTGCCATCCACAAATCCTTCTTCTAAATTAGATTTTACTAAAGATATAATTTCACTTTCTTTCAAATCCCATGCTTCCACTTTTCTACCACTTGCCATTGTTATTTCAAATGGACAAACATCTAATTTTGTTAATTTTTTCCTTTCATTTAACTCATTTTGTGTTTTTTCTCTTAATGTAAAATTCATAAATCCTCCCATTAGATTTATATCTAATGTTTTCATTATATAATGCAAACGTCTAGATGTCAAGCATTTTTTTGAAATATAATGGAAATATTATATAATGAAAAGGTGAGATATGCTAAAATTAAATGTTTTAAAATTGTTGCAAGAAAAAGGTAAAACAAAGTATTGGTTATATAACCAACTCAATTTAAGCTATCAAAATTTTAACAATATGGTAAACAACAAAACAAAATCTATTAAATATGAAATGATTGAAACATTGTGTGACATTTTTAATTGCTCAGTTGAAGATTTATTTGTTATTAGTGATAAATAAAACAATTATCTAACGAAAACATAGTTTGTTTTTAGTCACATGAAAAAACAACCTAAAATTAGGTTGTTTTTTTATTAACTATACTCAAAATATAAAATTTAATATCATCCTCTTCATATTTAAGCGAGATTCCTTTGCCTGAGCGACTTAGTGTGAATTTTGGTTTCTTTGCAACAAAGTATGCCAAAATGAACACATTTAGCGAATTGGCAAATTATCGAGCTATGCTGTTTTTTTGTTTGTAGTTTTCTTATTCTCAAACTTTGTGATTTGCGGGTTTGCTTTTTTGTTTATGAAATCTGCTGTTATATTGATCTTCTTGATATCTTCTTCAAAGTGACAAGAATACATAACATCAAGCATTCTCTCTTCCAAGATTGTTCTGAGTCCTCTTGCTCCAGTTTTTAGTTCAATTGCTTTCTTTGCAACTGCTCTTATCGCTTCTTCATCGAATGTTAAATCAATTCCATCCATCTTGAACATTTGAACATATTGTTTTGTGATTGCGTTCTTTGGTTTAACAAGTATGTTCACAAGTGCTTCTTCATCAAGATTATCAAGAGTTGTAACAATTGGAAGACGACCAACAAATTCTGGAATCATGCCATATTTAATAAGGTCTTGCGGTTGAATGTCTTCAAAACGATTAACAACACTTTGTTCAACTTTGTTTTTAACATCAGCACCAAAGCCAAGAGTTGATGCTCCTTTTCTTTCACTAATGATTTTATCAAGCCCAACAAAGGCACCTCCACAAATGAAAAGAATGTTTGTTGTGTCTA
>CAZTNT010000066.1:0-5856 GCA_964614965.1 uncultured Lachnospiraceae bacterium
GCTTTGATGCAAAGAATAGAGATGATGCATTAAGAAAAAGTTGCTCATTCCTTGCAAACAAATTGGGGTCCCCACAAACACTAAGCAGTAGAGTTTGAAGGGGAAAAGGAGAAGTCGAGTATAAGGCGAATGAACAAATATATATGAGTTCAAGCAAGATAAACTCGCACTTCGATGTTGGCGCAGAGAACAGGATTCGAACCTGCGGAAGCTTTCACTTCGCACGCTTTCCAAGCGTGTGCCTTAAACCACTCGACCATCTCTGCATAATGGGAAAGCCTTTCCTTACTATTATATAACGTTTTATTAAAATTGTAAAGAAAGTTTATTTAAAAATTTTCTTGCAAGCATTGACTTATGGAATTTTTTTTGTTATCATTATTCTAACATTAGGAAATCTATTTATAGATTTTGCAGTCCGCAGAGCTTGTGCTCTAACATTCCGAAAGGAAAACCTTATCGCAAATCCTTATGTGTAAACTTTTATGCGTGTCGAATGCGCGAAAGTTTATTTTTTAAATTCATTTTAAAAGGAGAAATTACCCTTGAAACAAACTTATCAACCAAAGAAAAAACAACGTAGCAAAGTTCACGGATTCAGAGCAAGAATGAAAACTTTATCTGGAAGAAGCGTTTTGAAACGTCGTCGTAATAAAGGCAGAAAAGAACTTACAAGATAGTCTATGTTAAAAAAAGAAAACAGATTAAAAAAAAGAAAAGAGTTTAATTACATTTACAAAAAGGGAACAGTTGCACATTCGTCAAGTTTCACTCTTCATTTTGTGCGCGCTTTTCGACCATATCCACAAATTGGAATTTCAGTTTCAAAGCAAGTTGGGAATAGTGTGGTGAGAAGTCGTGTCAAACGAATTATAAGTGAAGCATGCCGACTTAACATTGAAAAATTTGCAGTTAAAAATTATGTTGTCACAGCAAAAGAATGTGCGAAAGAAAAAACCAGTAAAGATATTGAACTCGAAATTTTGCGAGTTTTAAAGAAAAACAATTTATTAAAGGAAGAAAAAAATGTTTAGAGTTTACTACATTTTAACTTATCCTTTAACATTGTTATGTTTGTTTTTACTTTTGATTTATCGTAAAATTTTAACACACGGAAAGCAAAAGTGTTGTCATTTTTTGCCAACGTGCAGTAACTATGCATGGGGGTCTATTAAAGAATTTGGTGCAATATATGGTGGTATTTTATCGATAAAGCGTTTATTAAAATGCAATCCAAAGCATCAAGGAGGAGTGGACTTTCCCAAATTAAATTTATTAGGAAATTATAAATGGAAATGTTAACTAATTTTAGTTTAATTCTTGGATTTGACCTTTGGCACACAATAATTTCATGGTTTGGAAGATGGATTACCAACTATGGTTGGGCAATCATTGTGTTTACAATTGCTTTAAAACTTGCGATGAGTCCATTGGACATTTATCAAAGAATATCGTCTAAAAAACAGCAAAAATTTCAAGCTGTTATGCAACCTGAGTTGCAAGCAATTCAAGCAAAGTATGCAAATGACAGAGAAAAACTCAACCAAGAAACAGCAAAGGTTTATAAGAAATATAATTTCAACATGGGTGGAATGTGTTTATCAATGTTGTTAACAATGGGTGTGAGTATGGTTGTGTTCTTCACATTGTTCTCAAGTTTGCGCTCATATGGAACAGGCAAACTTTATGATTCATACGCACAATTAGATAATGCATATGTTCAAACTGTTGGTGATGTTGCTCCAGATAGTTTACTTGATTCTCAAAAGAACGAACTTAATTTGGTGCTTGAAGAAAAATATAATGAATTAAGCAAACAAAATTCTTGGCTTTGGGTAAAAAACGTTTGGAAGAAAGACACAAAAGAATCTCAGTTTGTAGATTTTAACGATTATGCAAAGCATAAAGGCTTAAATGAGGAAGAAAAAACTGCAGTAAAAGCAAGATATGATTACATCACTAACTCAATCGAGGGTGAAAAATCTCAACCTAATGGTTATTACATTTTAATTGTTTTGGCTGTTGTGGTTTCTTTCTTAACTCAATGGCTTTCAACAAAATTAACCATGCCAAAAGGTCAAAAACTCAATATGATGAATAAAGTTATGATGGCAATCATTCCTTTAACAATGGTTATTTTGGCAATGTCATCAAATGTTGTGTTTACTTTGTATGTGATTGCTAACTCAATTATGACAGCAATTATTTCAACAATATTAACTTTTGCAATGAAGAGAAAAAATAATGGCAAGGATGATAGTGTGTTGCCAACAAAAAATGTTGAAGTTGTTGAATACAGCAGAAATTATAAAAAATAAAGAAGTTAGATATTAAATTTTAAATCTAACTTTTAGGATTTAATCCTTTCGGCTTGTTTAATCAAGCAGTAGAAGAAAAAAGGAAAATGTATTTAAGATATTTAAATATATATTTTCTTAAATTCGTTTGTGTTTATGCAAGCATAACACAAACAAATTAAAGGAGTATTAAATGTAAATTGAAGCTACAGGAAAAAGCGTTGAAATCGCAATTCAAAACGGATTACTTGAATGCGGAATGAAACGAGAAGATGTTAAGGTTCAAGTGGTTGAAGAAGGTGGGCTTTTTAAGAAAGCAAAAGTTATCCTAACTTGGGGAGAAGAAGAAAAAGTTGAAGAAGTGAATTCTATTGAGCAAGTTGAAACTGAAGAAACTTCTGAAACAAATGAAACTGAAACTCAAGAAGAAACAATTGTTGAAGCAGAGCAAGTTGAAGTTAAACAAAAAAGAATTGTGGATTCAACACGAATTCAAGAAAGAGGTAAAGAATTTTTACTTGGTTTGGCTAGAATCTTAGATGAAAATGCAACTTGTGAAGTTAGTGTTAATGAAAATGAAGTTTTATTTTCTCTTCATGGCGAAAAACTTGGAAAACTCATTGGGTTCCATGGAGACAATCTTCAAGCTCTTCAAATTTTGCTTAGCGGACTTAAAACTCGCGGAGAAGGTGCTTTGAGACTTTTCCTTGACGTTGACGGTTACAAAGCAAACAGAAATCAAGCAATTGTTGACCTTGCTAACAAAACAGCTGAACAAGCAATCAAAATTGAACGTAACATTCACTTAGATCCAATGAATGCTTATGAAAGAAGAATTGTTCACACAACTCTTCAAGACCGTGAAGATGTTACAACAGAATCAACGGGTGAAGGTGAAAAACGTCACGTTGTTGTGAAACCAATTTTCAAAAAATAAAATGATTCGAGTTTTTACCATTCGCTAAACGCATTCATTTTGGCGTAACTTTTTGCAAGTCAACCAAAATTCATGCTAAACAGCTTAGGTGATAAACTCTCATTTAACATAAAGCGGAAATTATAATGAAAAAGAGCCATCACGGCTCTTTTTTTGTATGAGAAAAGTAAATATAGTCTTGTTTTTTTGTTTAAGTAAAAGCGAGATAACTAGTCTATTTTTTCTTTATGTTTAAAATTGTCATAATAGATTGAAATTCTTCGTCAGTTAAAGAATTTATTGTTTTCAGTTTCTCCATGTCTTTATCATAGTTTTCTAAATCAGGATAAAAGAATTGAGAAGTGGAAACTTCGAGAATTTCTAAACAATCTATTAAAGTTTTGGCTGATAATTTATTACGACCTACTTGAATTCTATAAATGTAGTTATCGCAATGACCTAGTCTTAAACTTAATTCATACGCAGTAATTGATTTTTTATTCATGAAATATCCAAGTCGGTCTAGAATATCTTTATATGTTAAATTAGAATTTTTCATTTTGATCTCCTTAACAAATTTTAACTTGTTAAGATATTTGACATAATTACCAATTTGGTCTATAATATACTTAATTGGTAAATAAATTAGTGTTTTTATTTATTCATATATTTGAAATAGACCAATTCGAACAAAGGAGATGCAAATGATAAAAAGTTTAAAAGAATTATTTGAATCGGAAATTGAACAAACTTGTTGTTTCACTGGGCATAGGTCGCACAAGTTGCCGTGGGGTGAAAACAAGTGTGATTCAAGATATTTAAAAACAAAATTAGAATTGAAAAAAACCATCATAAGAGCAATTAGGCGTGATTACACAACATTTGTTAGTGGAATGGCAACTGGTGCAGACATGATGTGTGCTGAAATTGTGCTAGAATTAAAATGCAAGTTTCCATATATTAAACTTATGTGTGTAATGCCATGTAAGAATCAAGACAAGCTTTGGAGTGAAACGCAAAAAAGCAAATATAAAAGCATTTTAAACTTGGCTGATGGTGTTGTTTGTTTACATGAGCGATACACAAAACGTTGCATGGAAGAACGCAACAAATACATGGTTGACAATTCAACATTGGTTATTGCTGTTTTTGATGGAACGGAAGGTGGAACAAAGAACACAATTGAATATGCAAAACAAAAAGGAAAAGAGATTATTTCGATTGAACCAGTTAAAGTTGATGAAGAATATATTCAAAGCAAAATTGAAGAAGATGAAATTGGGTATATTATGCATAATGATGAATATGATGATATTGAAGATATCAATGAAGTTATCGACAAAATAACAGAAGATTTTAACAAACAAAATTTAAAAAAGTAAGGTGAAAACTTGTTGACAAATATTTTAAATGGTGCTAAAATCTCCAACAATGAAGGGAAAATCTAATATGGTTTTAAAATCTGCACATTTTAGAAAACATGTTAAGATATGTTTGGTGTTTTTGACCCTCGTAACCATTTTGAATTTAACAGCGTTGTCTTTGGCGCTGTTTTTTCAAATCAAAAATTCGAAAGAGTTGACAGCAAGAGACATATTTAACAACAACATAAATAGCATTGTTGAAATTAAAGCATATTCTGAAAATGTGGGAGAAAGTTTTGGAACGGCTGAATTTATTAATAGTGACGGATTTTTGGTTACAAATGCCCATGTGGTTACATACACATCTTTAACAGCAACTCAAACGTTTGATAAATATTATATTCGTTTTGCAACTGATGAAGAATATCTTGAAGTTTCTTTAATTAAGTACAACTCAGAATTAGACATTGCAGTTCTTCAAATGAATCCAACTGTGCATAAATTCAAGCCAATGAAAACGGCCGATTCTTCAAAAATTTTAACAGGTGACAAGGTTTACGCAATTGGAAACACTTCAAACTATGGGCTTTCAATGTCTGAAGGACTTGTTGGTTCACCGCTTGTTAACATAAATTATAACGACACAACAAAAAGTGTTATTCAATGCAGTTTAACAATTGCTGAAGGAAACAGCGGTGGCGCACTTGTTAATGATAAGGGAGAATTGATTGGAATAACAACTTTTAGATTGAAAGATAACTCCAATAACATTATTTATGGTATTTCTTACTGCGTACCTATCAATGCAGTGTGGGAATATATTGAAAACCAATAAGTGTTTTCAAAATAAAAAAGGAGGAAGGATGACAAAATTCAAAAAAAGAAGCTTTGTTTTAATTTCATTGCTTTTGGCTGTTGTTTGTGGTTTGGCATATTGTATTCCAGCATTTATTAATGCAAAAGAAACATCGCAAACCGCAACAGCAACAAGAACAATAGAGGTTGAACAAAATGATATGGATTTTCAAAGTGTTTTTGAACAATTTGAAAATGCATTATTAGAATCTAATGATAATATTACAACTTTTGAAGGAACAAAAACATTCAACTTGTTAGATTTTTCTGAAATTGACTTGGTGTCCGAACAAGATTTGGATGAAAGTGTTGACATTCAAGTCAAATATAATTATCATTATGATTATGAAGCCAATGTTATAACATTATCAGCAACCTTAATTGATGAAGAGGGTAATGTTATTATCGATTCAATGTCAGGTGT
>CAZTNT010000067.1:0-5780 GCA_964614965.1 uncultured Lachnospiraceae bacterium
CAATTCCTCTTTCAGCAGTCTTGCCTGATTGATAGATACAGGTATAATAAGAATCAAATGCATATGGTTGAAAGAGGTTGCTATTAAAATAAAGATCTGAAGAAGTTATAATTGTATTTTTTAAATAATCTTTTGCTGCATATACGCTTGCATAGTTGTTTCTTATGGCATAATCTTTAGACTCAACCAAAACAACATTATACTTATCAACTAAATATTCAAAAGCTTCTTTCATGTAACCAACAACAATAACAATCTCTTCAATTCCAACTTCTCTTAATTGTCTTATTTGACGTTCAATCAAAACTTCACCATTTACCTCTAATAAACCTTTTGGTTTTTCATAATTTAACGGTACAAATCTTGAACACATGCCGGCAGCTAAAATAATAGCATTATCCACTTTATGCGATTTAAGTTCTAACAATCCTTTTTCTGTTATGTTTGTATCATTGTTTAAAAAACCATCATTTACAAGTTCATTAATTGAATTGCAAATTGCATCTCTTTCTCTTTTTAGTTTTTGACACAAACCTTCTAAGGTTATTGAATTATCTTGAAATTTCGCTAACAATATATTAAATTTTAAATTTGTCATGTTTCCTCCATGCTACCGACATTATAGCACATTTTTCTTACTTGTACAAACTCTTTAAGTATGTTTAATTCAATTTTTACTTTCAGCGTTAAACTCTACAGTCACCAATTCTTTTTTAAACAATTTTTTGTTTTTGTAAGTCACTACCATTCTAGAAATTGCCAAAACTGCTTCAGTCAAGCATCGAACAACACATAATGTTAATAAATTAAATTGATTAATCAATATTAAAAACAATATTCCAGCTATTTGTACCAAGGATGCAACGATGGTTGAAAAGGTTGCTGCTTTTTGTTTGTCTATTGCACCTAAACATGGCCAACCATAAAGCATTGCAGGAAATGAAAGAATCAATAAAGGTATTAAGTATTTTATTAATGTTGCCGATGTCAAATAATCCGCTGAAAAAACCAATGTCACACCCCAGTTTCCAAGCAATAAAATCAGAACGCAACCAACTAAAATTAAAGGCATGTATATCATCATAATTCTATGTACAATCTTTAAATCTTTTTCTTTCAGCATTGTTGGGAACACACTGTTAGTTATAGGAGAATACAATGCTTGCACAGCATTAACCATTTGCATTGCAACTGTCCAATACGCAACATCTGCTTTTGTTAAGAATAAACCTATTATAAGGGTATTTAATGCAGAGAAGGCTGTTGTTGCAAAATTTGACATGAAGTACACGAAAGATCTTCTTAAACTCTGTAGTGCATTTTTTATTCGTTTAAAATTAAAATCAATTTTAATATCCATTTTCTTCAATTGGATAAATACCAAAACAATCGCAATCAAAGAAGCAACAATATCAAAAATTGGCATTAAATAAACATCACCGTCGTTTTTAACAAATATAAACGTCAAAATTAAAGCAATCACTCTCATTATCACATAACGGATAGTGATTTTTTCCATTTGTTCATACGCTTTAAAAACAAACTCAAATAAAAATACTGATAATATAGAAGTGCCTAATGATAAGAGTGTGAACAACTCATATCCTTTTAAAATGTTGAATCCAAAACAACAAACCAAAGTTATGATGACTGAAAGTCCACATAAAAGCAATTGAGCATACAAAGTGTTTCCAATGGTTTTATTCACCTGCTCTTTATTTTTAATTACGGAAATAATATCTTTAGTTCCTGACAACAAGAAACCAAAATCAATTAAAATTTGCATATAAGCAACAATGCTTTTTGCAAAAGAAATTCCGCCATAACAATCAACAGATAAAACACGAGTTAAATAAGGCAATGAAATAAGAGGTATAATCATTTTTGATATACTTAACAAATATAACATTATCGTATTTTTTATTAAAATTTTGCTTTTTTTCTTATCCATTAATTTCATCCACAGTTTTAGTTAATTCAGTAAACCAATCGTAATAATCTTGTCCTGTTGGTGCTTTTTCATCTTTAAATGAAACGTGATCATATTTCCCATCATAAAAATTTTTAATTTCTTTTGCAAGCATTTTTTCTAAATTATTACTTTTATCCAACAAAATTGCTTTCTTGCTAGCATTTTCAGGCAAACCACCAGAATTTGTGATAAGTTGTGGCAATTTCATTGCTCTACCTTCCAAACCAGTTAATGGTGAAGCTTCTTCACAAACTGATGGTATTACCTGCAGATTCGCAATTGAATAGTATTTATACAAATCATGATTATCAATATACCCTGTAAAGAAAATATTTTTCTTATTTTCTTCCACTAAATTTTTTAAATGATTAACAAATGGGGTAACATTAGAATTTTTAAATGCCGATTCGCCAACAATCATTAATTTTATGTTATCGTTCTTTAATGAATTTATTGATTTTATTAAAATATCAATTCCTTTAATCTCAACTAATCTACCACAGAATATAACAACATAATCATCTTTAGATAAATTAAATTTTTTCCTTAATTCATTTAATTCTTCATCTGTTATTGTATTAAAAAATGTTGTTGATGTTAAACAATTTGGCAAAACATGATATTTAAAATTGTCAATCAAAACTTTTGAATCTTGCCAATCCTTTTTTATGAACTCACTAACACAAATCATATGCCCAAAGAATTTGTCTATTTTATGTTTAGGCATAATTTGATGGTGTACATGCAATGCAAGTTTATTCTTTTGATTTTTTAGTTTTCTAACAATAGAGTTAAATGAACCTTCAAAGATGATAAATTCTGGATTAACATCATTGATTGTTTTCAAAATAAATTTTTCATATTTTGAATATAGTGGCAATGAATAATTTAATCTTTTGTTAACTCCGTTCACAATTCTATCTTTCTTAAATGCAAAATCATTTTGATAAAAATCATAAAATTTTGTGTGTTTATAATTTGAATAATCATAATTTGTGGTGTCATTTTCATTCTTACACATAATGATATGAAAATTAAATTTTTGTTGAATTTCGTTTTCTTCAATTAAAGTTGTTACCAATGCCTCAACTGCACCACCATTTATTGCCGGCACAGGATAACATCCTGGATTAAAAATAAATAATATTTCTTTCATATTTCTCCTTTAAATAATCTTTTGCCTTATCTTTAAAATTAAATTTAATAACTTTGGAAATTTATAAAACATCTTTGTTAACTTGCTTGAATAACCATCATTAACAAACAAATCTATTTCTGCTTTTATTTTCATCAAAATTTCATCACTCATCTTTGCCCATTTTACATAATGATAATACAAAATTAGAATGCGAATATAATGATTTATTGCCTTTGTTTTGAAATCGGGCTTGTTTCTCTCAATAAATTGAATTCTATTTTTAAAAACTTCCAAAGCTTTAAGTTTTTTTATTGAAAACTTTGTTGCTGTAACACTATCTTGCCTTTGTGTGTTGTTGTATAATACGCAATCTATATAAACAAACTTTTTGCAATTATTCAAAACATATGGCAAAACAGCATCATCTTCAGCCACAGCATATAACGGAAATCTTAATTCACTAAAAATTTCTTTTTTATAAATCTTTGTCCATAATGCCATGATTAATGGTACTTTTTTATTATAAATTAAATCAAACACTTCATCATTTTCAAAAACAGTTGATTTAAGTTCTTTTCTATGAAAATCTTTATTCTGCGGATTTTCAATATCATAAACTTTTTTCCAATTACAAGCAGCCACATCTGCACCATTTTCAATTGCAGTGTTTAATAAAGTTTCAACATATTTATCATGTATTGTGTCGTCACCATCAACAAAACAAACATAATCTCCTGTAATTAAATCAAGGGCTTTGTTTCTGGAATCGCTTACTCCAGTATTTTCCTTATGAATCACTTTAATTCTTTCATCTTTTTTTTCCCATTCATCACAAATCTTAGGACAATTATCGGGACTTCCATCATCAACTAAAACTATTTCTAAATCTTTATAAGTTTGGTTAACAATGCTTTCAATGCACGCATTAATATATTTTTCAACTTTATAAACGGGAACTATAACACTTACTTTCATTTTAACCTCTTTTAAATAATTTTTAGCAAAATTGAATATAATTTATATTTTTGATGTTTAATCATGAAATAAGCAATTTTATGATTAAATCCAATGGCGTTCTTTAATGCTAGCCTATAATTATTTTCTGAGTATAAAGACTTCATAAACTCTGTGTTGCTTAATTTTTCTATTAAGTCAATTTTGCTATTTCTAAGCAATTCATTTATTAAACTTGCATACACGTGATATTTATAAGCATCATGTTGATCTTGAGAAACAATATTATCTGATTTTAACAAAACCATTTCAAAAGATTTCATTTTTTCTTTAATTTTATTTTCATTAAAATTGTGCATTGCGCTTGTTGCTCTTTGGAAATAACCATATAATGGTTCATTCACAACTGCAACTTTTGGATTTTTCTTAAACACATCCATCATGAAAACCAAATCTTCAGACAATTTTAAATCAGGGAAAGTCACCCCATTAATTATATTTCTTGTAAACAAAACTCGCCACACGCACCCCATAACATTATCTGTGTAAATGTTTCCATCTTTTTCAGTGGCTCCAATCTTCAACAAATATGGAAATATACTTTCTGTTTCAATTTTTGCCAAATTATTCTCAACAACTCTCTTTTCAATGCCATCAATTTCAAAGATGTGTTTAAATCCACACATCGCTAAATCTGCTTTTTTGCTTGTGATTGCTTTATATAATAACTCATACATTTTCACGTCGATAATATCATCAGGGTCCATAAAAGTTATGAGGTCACCAGTGGCAATTTGCAAACCTGTATTTCTTGCTTTAGAAACACCTTCATTTTGTTTATGAACAACTTTAATTCTTTCATCTTTTAAAGAATATTCATCACAAATTTTTGAACTATTATCTTTACTGCCATCGTCAATTAAAATAATTTCCAAATTTTTATAAGTTTGATTTATTACGCTATCTAACCCTCTTTTTAAATACTTTTCCACATTATACACAGGGATAATCACACTTATTTTTTCACTTTCAATTGCTGATTCGGTTGATTTTTTGTATTTACTTTCCAAAACAATTTTTTCGCCTTTAAATAGCGTCATTGATATTAACACCGCAAACAATAAAGATGAATTCCACAAATCCTCTGCTAAAGAAATTAAGAGCAATGTTAATAAAGGAATAAGGTTCACAAATTTAAAATTCTTAATTTTATTTTTTACCAACATAAAATAAGACGCACACAATTCAATTAAAATAGTAAAACCAACTAAACCCAACTTATATATCAACATAATAAATAAGTTATGCCCGCCACGTCCATCTTCTCCGACTGAAGTAATCCCACATCCGAAAATTATATTAGATACAGATGATTTCCATTTGTCTATATAATCCAACCAAATAGACAACCTTCCTTTAAGCAATGAATCAACCATATTTGAATATTCATATTTTGTAAATCTATTGATAATCGATAAAATTTCTTCATTAAATATTGTGAAAGCGATTATTCCACAAAAGATAACACCAAAAACTGTTACAACCGCAAGTTTTTTATTTTTAATAAATAATAAACCTAAGAAAATTAATAGTAAAATTAAAGATACAATAAAAAACGCTTTTGATTGCGTTGTTAGACCAACAATCGAAATAATCACATAATATAAAAGAAAAGGAATATACTTTATTCTTGTTCTAAAGAACATCCAAATAAGT